>CACKXX010000001.1 GCA_902604265.1 uncultured Pelagibacteraceae bacterium
CAGATAATTTTTTTAAAGTTCTTTGGAACAATGCTTTAAGAGAAGACTTAAGCAAATATAAAATTAATGGACAATTTGACCCAAAAAATAAATTTAATCATCATGATGTGAAAGCATTTGATATTCTTGGTTTGTCTATAGGAATCAAATGGAAAATTATAAAAGAAAAATTTAAAAAACTTGTAAAAAAATACCACCCTGATATGAACGCAGGAAATAAAAAATATGAAGATAAACTAAAAGTAATTACTTTGGCATATACACAGCTAAAAAATACTTATAGAGAGAAAAACTAATGAATAATTTAAATATTGAGCCAGATATAAAAATTTCTGTTAACCAAACTTTTGGTATTGATACTGAGATGGAAGTAGATGCCTTTTCAAAAAAAAATGAATATGTTCCTGAAATAGATAAAAATTATAAGTTTGATAAAGATACAACTTTAGCGATTTTGTCTGGATTTTCTTTTAACAAAAGATGTTTAGTCTCTGGTTACCATGGAACTGGGAAATCTACCCACATAGAACAAGTTGCTGCGAGATTAAATTGGCCTTGTATAAGAGTTAATCTTGATAGTCATATAAGCAGAATTGATCTTATTGGAAAAGATGCAATTGTCATTAAAGATGGAAAGCAAGTTACTGAATTTAAAGAAGGAATATTGCCTTGGTCAATACAAAATCCTGTAGCACTAGTATTTGATGAATATGATGCTGGAAGGCCAGATGTCATGTTTGTAATTCAAAGAGTTTTGGAAGCTGAAGGAAATTTTACTTTACTAGATAAAAACAAGGTAATTAAGCAGAATAAGTATTTTAGACTTTTTGCAACATCAAATACAGTGGGTTTGGGGGATACAACCGGGCTATATCATGGGACTCAACAAATAAATCAAGGACAGATGGATAGATGGAATATAGTAACTACATTAAATTATTTAGCGATGGAAAAAGAGATGGAAATAATTTTAGGAAAAAATAAAAGCTTAAGTAATTCTAAAGGAAAAGAAAAAGTATCAAATATGATTAAAGTTGCAACTTTAACTAGAAAAGGTTTTATGGCAGGTGATATATCAACTGTTATGAGTCCTAGAACAGTTCTTCATTGGGCGGAAAACTCTGAAATATTTAATGACACGGGATATGCTTTTAGAGTTACTTTTTTAAATAAATGTGATGAATCTGAAAAAAGCACTATTGCTGAATATTATCAAAGATGTTTTGGTGAAGATCTGCCTGAGTCATTGATAATTAGTCAGAAATAAATGAACAAAGAAGATAATTTAAAAGAAAAATTTAAACAAGCACTATTATCTACAGTAAAAGTAATTTCTGAAGACTTTAAATTAGAAAAAGAAATAAATAAAAATTTTAGTTCTAAAAACTATAATTTTTTTGAATTAGATAACTTAAACTCTAAAGAAGATTATATCAAATTAAGAGCAGAAACAGACTCAGAGGCTTTGAAAAGAAAATTTTCAAATAAAGAAATTTATCAAAATAATAAACCAAAAAATTCTTCTCGTAGGTTGCTTTATGATATTTCTGAAAAAATAAGATATGAAAAGCTTGGAATGAAAATGCTGAAGGGAATTTCAGAAAATCTAAGAAATAATTATTCAAATAAAATTATACTTAAAAGAAAAGATCAATTGAAGTCTAAAGAAGACGTGCAAGTTTCAGAAGCTTTTGAAATATATATGCTTAAGAATTTCTTGGGTATTAAATTAAATTCACTATCTGAAAAAATATTAAGCTTCTGGGAAAAAGATTTTAAATCTTCTTTTGAAAAACATTTATTATATTTAAATGAAAATATTGAAAACCAAGAAAAATATAATTCTAAATTTTCAGAAATTTTGCAAAAAATGGAAATTTTTGATTCAGAAAATGATGAAGATAAACAAGAAAATAAAGAAAATGAAAATTTAAATAATGAAAATAATAATCAAGATAATGAAAATAAAAAACAGGGAGAAGAAGAAAATAAAAAACAAGAAGAAGATCAAAATGGTGTAGATGCTGATTATGATTTTAATGAATTGAATATGGATGAGCAGTTAGTAGATACAGATTCTGATAAACAAAGTTCTGAGAAGATTGTTCAAAAATTAAATTCAAAAATTGGAGATAAAGAATATCATATATACACCAACCAATTTGATGAAATTGCAAAAGCTGAGATACTTGAAGCTAATGATGAAATATTAAAACTAAGAAAAAATTTAGACCAGCAACTTACGAGCTTTCAAGATTTAATTACAAAATTAGCTAATAAACTTCAAAGACAATTGCTGGCAAAACAAAATAGATCATGGGAATTTGATTTAGAAGAAGGTTTATTAGATAGTTCAAAACTAACTAGAATTATAATGGACCCACAAAATTCTTTATCTTTTAAAAAAGAAAAAGATTTAGAATTTAAAGATACGATTGTTACTTTGCTAATTGATAACTCAGGATCAATGAGAGGAAGACCAATAACAATAGCTGCTATTTGTGCTGACATACTATCTAGAACTTTAGAAAGATGTTCAGTTAAAGTAGAGATTTTAGGCTTTACAACAAAAAATTGGAAAGGCGGAAAAAGTAGAGAGGAATGGAATAAAAATAGTAAACCAAAAAATCCTGGAAGATTAAATGATTTAAGACATATCATTTACAAAAGTGCTGATGCTCATTGGAGACAATCTAAAAAGAATTTGGGACTTATGCTAAAAGAAGGATTATTAAAAGAAAATATTGATGGTGAAGCAATATCTTGGGCATTTAATAGATTAAAAAAAAGAAAAGAAGAAAGAAAAATTTTAATGGTTATATCTGATGGAGCGCCGGTTGATGACTCTACACTTTCTGTCAACTCTGGAGATTTTTTAGAAAAACATCTTAAAAAAATTGTAAAATTTATTGAGAATAAAAGTGATATAGAAATTCTAGCAATCGGAATAGGACATGATGTTTCAAGATATTATAAAAAAGCAATAAAAATTGCAGATGTACAAGAACTAGGAGATGTAATGATAGAACAACTTGGAGGCTTATTTGAAAATAAAAAAAAACTCCACTAGATTAAATTTAAATCTTTATTTTTCCATTCTATTGACACTTCTGCCCCACCTTTTTCTGATAAATTATTAAAATTTATACTTGCATAGTTTTTCTCTAAGAGAGTTTTACCAATAAAGGTTCCAAGTCCTAAACCATATTTTGAAATATTATCTTCATTTGTTGTTCTAATATAAGGTTCGCCTAATCTATGTTTATCAATTAAGTCTTTTGGAAAACCTGGGCCATCATCTCTAATTTTTATAGCAGTTAATTTATTGTCACTAGTTAAAAATATTTCTATTTTTTCTCTACTAAACTTATTGGCATTTCCTATAAAATTTCTTAAACCATATATAATTTCTATAGATTTATTAATATTTATTGGATTATTATAATTATCCAAATTTATTATAATTTTTTTTTTGCTTATTTCTTGATATGATTTAACGATTTCAGTCACATAATCATTTAAGGAAAGTTTAATATCTAAAAAATTATCTTCAATATTTGGATTTAATGACAATTTTTTAAGTATTTCTCTACATCTATTACTTTGGCTAACTAATAATTCTATATCTTTATTAATTTTACGATTATTTCCTAATTCTTTTTGTAGTTCTTTTGCTGTTAATAAAATTGTTGATAAAGGTGTACCAAGTGAATGAGCAGCTGCAGCGGCTTGTGCACCTAAAGAAAGAAGTTCATTTTCTTTTGCCATTAATTCTTGAATTTTGTCATAAGCTCTTTTTCTAATTCTGCTTTCTTCTCCAAACTTAAAACCAAAATATACTAAAAAAATTAGACCTATAATTATTGATAGAGGTATGGAATACAAATAATAATCAGGAACATGAAAATGTAAATCATTAGGATTAGGCAAACTATAAAAATAAAAAGTTAGAACTAATAGAATTAATATTATTATTAAAACTAGTATTATTGAACTTACAAAATGTAAGTATTGAGAAGAAAATACTGCAGGTATTAATATTAAAAATATAAATGGATTAGTTACACCTCCAGTAAAAAAAAATAAAATACCTAACTGAAATATGTCATAAATTAAATATAATGTTGAGGTGAAATTATTAAGCTGATTTTCTTTTATTTTAAATTGTAAGATTAAATTGGTTATAACGCTAAAAAATATAACTGAAATACAGATAATATAGTTAAAATCAAATTTTAATAAAAATTGAACTATTATAATTGCAGTCAACTGACCAATATAGGCAATCCATCTTAAATTTACGTAAGTAGATTTATTTAACGAATATAAATTTGAAGCTTTAGACAACTCCATTATTAAATATCAAGATTTAAAACATTAATTGCATTTTCAACTATAAAATCTTTTCTTAAAGATACATCGTTGCCCATTAAGGTATGAATTAATTCATGATCTTTTTTGAGGTCTTTTGAATACTGGACTTGCAACAAGTTTCTCGTCTCAGGATTTAATGTAGTGCTCCATAATTCTTCTGGATTCATTTCACCTAAACCTTTGAATCTTTGTATGCTTATTCTAGACTTCTCTTCTTGTAATTTTTTTTCCAATTCTTTTGAGCCTTTTTTGATTTTTCTTAATTCTTTTGAATTTTCTAAAATATATTTTTCCAATTCTTTTTCGTCTTTAATATAAATTCCTTTTGATCCTTTATTAATTTTAAATAGTGGTGGCTGTGCAAGAAAAATATGGCCATTCTCTATTAATTTATTAAATGGTTTATTATTAAAAAAGGTCAAAAGTAAAGCTCTTATATGTGAACCATCCACATCAGCATCTGTCATAATAATTATTTTTCCATATCTTAAGTCTTTTAAGTCAATATCTTCATTTTTTGGATCCAAACCAAGTGCATTAATTAATGTAACTATCTCATTTGATGAAATCAACTTTGCTAAAGTTTTAGTTCTTAATTCATTTCCATTGCTATTTTTTTTTGTTCCATTTTGACTAATATATGTATTGAGAATTTTTCCTCTTAATGGAAGTACAGCTTGAAATTCTCTGTTTCTTCCTTGCTTTGCCGATCCACCAGCTGAATCTCCTTCTACAATAAATAATTCAGTACCATCTTGTTTAGAGTTTTGGCAGTCTGCCAATTTACCTGGTAAACCAGTTAATTCCAGAGCTCCTTTTCTTCTAACGTTTTCTCTAGCTTTTCTAGCAACATCTCTAGCTAAAGCTGCTTGTACAATTTTAGCTAAAATAATTTTTGAAATTGATGGATTTTGGTCAAACCATAAAGACAATTTTTCATTTACAACCGTTTCAACAATATTTCTGACTTCTGATGAAACCAATTTATCTTTTGTTTGTGAAGAAAATTTAGGATCAGGAATTTTTATTGATAAAACACAGGTTAATCCTTCTTTAATATCATCTCCAGAAATAGAAATTTTATTCTTTTTTAATAAATTTTGTTCAGTTGCATATTTGTTTATAACTCTAGTCAATGCACTTCTAAAACCTAGTAAATGAGTACCTCCGTCTTTTTGAAAGATATTATTTGTGTACGGGTATACATCTTCTGAATAGCCCGCATTCCATTTCAAACAACATTCGATGTCTAAATTCTCTTTTTTTCCTTCTATGAAAATTGGTTTCTTAAACAAATCATTGTTATTTTTATTTTTTAAACTTTGCCTATCTTTATCTAAAAATTCTACAAATTCTAATATTCCACCATCAAATTTAAAATCTACTTGTTTTATTTTTTTTAAAGTGGAGTCTTTAATTAAAATTTTAATTCCTTTATTTAAAAATGCTAGTTCACGCATTCTTTTTTGAACTGTATTGAAGCTAAACTTTGTTGTAGAAAAGATTTTTTTTGATGGTAAAAAATTGATTTGTGTACCAGTATTCTTTGAGTTGCTAATTGATTTTAATGGTTTAACTGCATTTCCATCTTTAAATTCTATAAAATATTTTTTCCCGTCTCTTTCGATTATTAACTTTAATTTTTCTGAAAGTGCATTTACTACAGATACCCCCACTCCATGTAATCCTCCTGAAACTTTATATGAATCATGATCAAATTTACCTCCTGCATGTAGCTGGGTCATTATAACTTCGGCTGCAGATTTTTTTTCTCCTTTATGAATATCTACAGGTATACCTCTTCCATCATCTTTAACAGTTATCGATCCATCAGAATTAATTTCAACACTTATATTTTTGCAATAACCCGCAAGAGCTTCATCAATTGAGTTATCTACCACTTCATAAATCATATGATGTAGGCCAGTGCCATCATCTGTATCACCTATGTACATGCCTGGTCTTTTTCTGACAGCTTCTAAACCTTTTAAAACTTTGATTGAGTCTGCTTGATACTTAAAATTTTGGTCTTTTTTTATCATTTTTAATTTTTTGGAAAAAAAATAACTATATCATTTTTAAAAAATTAATAAAATCGATCAAAACAGGTTACTTAAATTTGCATTGTAAATTAATCATTGTATGTCGAAAAATAATTCATTTTTCTATTTTTTATTTTTTGATTAAAAATAAGCTTTTTTGGTCATCAAAAATGAATCTGGCGGAGAGAGTGGGATTCGAACCCACGGTACCTTTGACAGTACACACACTTTCCAAGCGTGCGCCTTAAACCACTCGGCCATCTCTCCTTTTAAATAATATTTATATCTAAATAATATGATATTTTATAAATAAATGTTATTTAAATAAATTAATAAAAATTTATATCTATTTAAAAAATATATAATTAATTAAAATGATACTTAGAGAAAAAAATACGATTATTATTTTAACAATTTTTTTTTTAGGTATTTTTTTTCGACTTTATAATCTAAATTTTGAAGATCTTTGGCATGACGAAATATTAAGTTTTTGGATTGCCGATCCATCAATAAGTTTTATTGAAACATTAAATAGACACAATGAATTAGAACAAGTTCCAATATTATTTAATTTAATTTTAAAATATTTTTATAAAACATTTGGATACAATATTTATCTTGGCAGATATCTATCGTGTTTTTTTGGAATTATTTCGATGATTTTTTGTTATCTCTTATATTTACAATCTAAAAATAATAATGGTTCAATTTTTTTTATAACTTTAATTGCTTTTAATATATTTCTTATAAAATATTCTCAAGAATTAAGAGTTTATTCTTTAATGACTTTGTTAGTCATTTTATCTTTATATTTTTTATTCAAAATATTTAATAAAAAACAAGATAAATTAAACTATTATCTTTTTATATTATTTCTTTTCTTGGCGATACTTTCTCATCCATTTTCTATAATTATTTTAATATCTGCTATATGTTTATCTTTAATACAAATAATATTTTTTAAAGAAAATTTAATAAAATTAAATATATCATTATTTTTAATTTTTGCTTTAAGTGTAATTTATTATGTTACATACTTCTTGAATCTAAATGAATTAACCCCTTGGATAACTCAAGTAGATATTAAATTTTTTACAAATTTATTTTTTTCTAAATTTTTTGGATCGAGAATACTTGGTTTATTACACCTTATTACTTTAATTTTTTTTATTTTTAGATTTAGAAAAAGTTTTATTACTTCAGATAAATTTTTAGTATTAGTTTTTGTTATTTTTTTTTCTTATTCTCTTCCATTAATTTTTAGCTTAATATTTAAGCCATTACTAATTGAAAGATATGTAATGTATTTAATCGTGCCAGTTTTATTAATAATTTCTAATTCAATTTATAATTTAGAAAAAATCTATTTAAGAAATTCTTTGATTGCTATATTTATTTTTTTAACTTTTGCTAATTTTATAACTGAAGATACTTTTAAACAAATATTTAAAAAAATTGATAAGCAAAAACCTGATTTTTATTCAACATTAAATAAAATTGAAAATTCTAATAATAAATATTTTATAATTAAAAAAATACTTCCAAAAAATAAAGAAAAAATAAAATTCAATTCTTATATAGATCTAGCTTTAAATAAGTATGTTGAAAAATATATTGCTAATAATAATCTCAAACTAAATTTGTTATCCCAGGATAAAATAGATTTTTCAAATATAAATGAATTTTGGATAATCTGTTATAAGGATGTAGATACATCACAATGCGAGGTACCCTTTGAAAAAGATAAATACTTGGTAAAAGATAATATTGATTTTATTAGAATTAATCTTAAAAAAATTTACTTAAGATAAAATAAATTTTTTTAATTTTTTCTGATTTTTTAAAATAAAATCTGGAAAAGTATCGTCTATTTGAATTTTTTTTAATGTTTTTTTTCTATCGTATGGATCCAGATTGTTTTCAATTCTTTTATTAATTTCATCTATATTGGTAAATTTACTCTTATCATATTCACTATGTACATAAGATTTTATCTTAGATGCAATTAAGTTTGCATCACCTAAAAAAGAAAAATGCCAACCACCATTATTAATTTTGAAAATATTTTTAAATTTGTCAATCCTCCAAAAACCATACTTCAAATTTTTTAGTCTTACATTTTCCCTTAACCACGAAAAAGATTTTATATTTTTTTTTTTACATATTCTAGTTCCTTCCCATTGATGATAATCTAGAACATTAAGATTTAGTTTGTAATAAAATACTTTTTGATCAAAAATACCAATTTTATTATTAGTTAGATTAAGAAGATTGTTTAAGTTTTTTAAGTTTGGTATTTCATCAATGTCAGAAAATAAAATTATGTCGTCTTGGCCCGCATTTGCTATTCCATTAATTAAATAATCTCTCTGGAAATTTTGTCTATCCCAAGTTCTTTTGCAATTCTCAAATCTTTCAACTATTAAATAAATAATTTTTTCTTTAAATTTAGTAAATTTATTTATATTAAAATTTAATTTTTTAGAATTTCCTCTATGATCTTCGCGAGCCTCACAAATTACAAAAAAGTCTACATATTTATTTAAAATATTTAATCTTAATTCTAATAATTCTTCTTCATTAAGATATGTTATGCAATCATACACTTTCATTATTTTTTCCACTTTAAAGCTGATTTAATTATACTTTCTATATTTTTTGTTGGCTTCCAATTAACTTCCTTTTGTATATCTTTATTTAAACAACAAGTATAATCCAGCTCGCCTATCCTTTTTTCTTTTAATGAATAATTTATCTTTTTTTTTGTAATTTTTTCAAAAATACTAATTATTTTTTTTAAAGAAATCGCTTTACATGATCCAATATCAAAAATTTTATACTTTATATTTTTTTTAAGTAAAATAACTATTAGCTTAACAAAATCATCTATATGCAGGTAGTCTCTTTTCGAATAATCAAATCCTCTTGGAGTTTTTTTACCATAAATATAAATTTTACTATTTTCAATTACTGAAGAGCAAATAGATGGCATTATTCTTCTGTATTTTGTTTTATATTCAAAAAAGTTAAATCCTTTAATAAAACCAGCAATATTAAATAGTCTTAAAATTATTAAATTATTAAATGATTTTTTTTTTATATATTTTTCTATATATAGTTTTGTGTATCCATAATAATTAGCAGGCTTAACCAAAGATGAATTGTTGATATTAAATTTATATACATTTGAACTTGAAAAAAAAATAAATTTTTTTACATTTGCTTTTTTACAGTGATCAATAAATTTTTTAGTTTTTTTGATATTATTATTGTAATATTTTTTCTTTTTTATCTCACTTTCGCTGGGAAAAGTAAATGCTCCTGAGTGTATTACTATTTGAATTTTTTTTTTCTTAATAATAGATAAAATTTTGTTTGAAGAAAAATCGATTTTATAAAATTTTTTTTTATTATTTATATTTTTTAAACTACCTGAGGATAAATTATCTATTGCTATATAATCAATTTTTTGTTTTTTTAACTTTTCACAAATATGTGATCCAATATATCCTGCTGCCCCAGTTACTAATATCATAAAAATCTTTTTACTCTTTGTTTATTTTTAGAACTCCAATAAATGCTTCTTGGGGAATCTCAACCTTGCCGAATTGTTTCGATCTTGACTTCCCTTTTTTTTGCTTATCAAGAAGTTTTCTTTTTCTATCTCTTGCTCCCCCTCCATGAATTTTTGTTAAGACGTCTTTTTTAAAACCTTTGATGGTTTCTCTGGCAATTATTTTGCCACCTATTGCTGCTTGAATTGGTATCATAAAATTATGTCTTGGAATTAAATCTTTAAGCTTTTCACAAACTTCTCTTCCTATAGATTGTGCAAAGTTTTTATGAACCATCATAGAAAGTGCATCTACTTGTTCTGAGTTTACTAAAATACCAAGCTTAACTAAGTCTCCTTCTCTATGCTCTATTATCTCATAATCAAAACTTGCATATCCACTAGTCATCGATTTTATTCTATCATTAAAATCAAAAACTACTTCATTCAATGGTAGTTCATAATTTATTACAGCTCTATTGCCTGAATATGATAGATTAGTTTGTATACCTCTTTTGTCCTGGCATAACTTGATAATTGAGCCTAAATATTCGTCAGGAGTTATAATCGTTGACTTAATCCATGGTTCTTCAATAAATTTTATATGAGTTGGATCTGGTAAACTTGAAGGATTTTGTAATTCAATAACCTTTCCTGAATTTAAATGAACTTTATAAACAACCCCTGGTGTTGTGGTTAATAAATTTATATCAAATTCTCTCTCTAATCTTTCAGTAATAATTTCTAAGTGCAGCAAACCTAAAAAACCACATCTAAATCCTAATCCAAGTGCAGAAGATGCTTCAGCTTCATATGAAAAACTTGAATCATTTAGTTTAAGTTTTGCTAAACCATCTTTTAACTTTTGATATTCTGAACTATCAACTGGAAATAAACCACAAAAAACGACTGGTTTACTTGGTTTAAAACCAGGTAAAGCTTCTTTTATAGGTTTACTTGCATCACAAATTGTATCTCCAACTTTAGTATCAGATAAATTTTTTATTCCCGTAATTATAAATCCTATTTCTCCTGATTCTAGTTGGCTAACATCTTTTGGTTTAGGAGTAAAAGTCCCAACTTTTTCGACTATATATTCTTCATTGTTTGACATCATTTTTATTCTCATATTTTTTCTAATTATGCCATCAATTACTCTAACTAATATCACAACCCCCAAATATGAATCGTACCAACTATCAACTAGCAAACATTTTAGATCATTGTTTTTTTCTCCTTTTGGAGAAGGTAGCTTTTCAACAATTTGTTCTAAAATTTCATCAATGCCTTCTCCGGTTTTACCTGAACAAGAAACTGCATTGCTTGTATCTATTCCTATAACTTCTTCTATTTGTTTTTTTGTTTTTTCTATATCAGATGCTGGCAAATCAATTTTATTTAAAACTGGGACAATTTCATGATTAGTATCTAGCGCTTGATATACATTCGCTAGCGTCTGTGCCTCAACTCCTTGAGTGCTATCAACTATTAAAATTGATCCCTCACATGCATACAATGATCTACTAACTTCATAACTAAAATCTACATGTCCCGGGGTGTCAATTATATTCAAAATAAACTTTTTTCCATTTTTTGATGTATAGTTTAATTTTACAGTCTGAGCTTTAATTGTAATTCCTCTTTCTCTTTCTATATCCATTGAATCTAAGACTTGATCTTTCATTTCTCTTTCTGTAAGTCCGCCACATTTATGAATGATTCTATCCGCAATAGTTGATTTACCATGATCAATATGAGCAATAATTGCAAAATTTCTAATATTATCAATTTCGCTCATTATGATCTTAGTTTTGCACTAGCTTTTTCTTCAACGTTTAAAATAATTTTTTGAGAAATTTCATTTAAATCTTTTTCGTTCAAAGTTTTAGAGTCTGATTGTATTGTAACTTTTAAAGCTATTGATTTTTTATCTGTCGGTATATTTTCTCCTTCGTAAACATCAAAAATTTTAACATTTTTAATCAGTGACTTATTAACATTTGAAATAATTTCTACCAAGACTTGCGCTTGAAAGTCTTTTTGAACAACAAAAGCAAAATCTCTCTCTGATTTTTGATAATCTGAAAAAGCAATCGTTGGTTTTTCTTTTTTGTTTTGTTTTTTATATTTAACGAGATTTTCTAAAAAAATCTCAAAACCATAAATATTATCAATTATTTTTGGATGAATTTGTCCAAAATATGCTATTAAACTTTGATCATTTTTTGTTATTATCGATCCAGATCTTCCTGGGTGATAGTAGCTTGGAGTATTTATGTCTACTTTGGTTTCTTTTCTGTCTAAACCTAGTTCAACTAAGGTTTGCACTAAGTCCTTTTTTATATCAAAAATATCTATATCATTTTCTTTTCGTATGCCACAAACTACAGTTATTTGTTCTCCAGGCTTCTTGCCAATGAAAGAAGGTCCAATTTCAAATAATGATTGATTTTCAAAACCTCTATCAATATTTTTTTTTAAGAAAAAAATTAGATTTGGATAAAGTGAATTTCTTAAAACATTTAAATCAGAGCTTATTGGATTAACAATCTTTATTTCTTCTACATTTTCTCTAAAGTTATTATTAATTTTTTCATCTGTAAATGACCATGTTATTGTCTCTAAATATCCTTTTGAAGCAACAGATCTCTGAGCCAAATGGAAGTGTCTTTGAAAAAAGTCTAAAGTGGGTTTTAATCTTTTTCTTTCAGGTTCTATAGATTGAATTTTATCAAATCCTTTTATTCTTATAATTTCTTCAACTAAATCAATTTGTCCGTATATGTCTGGTCTCCAGCTTGGTATTTCTACACTAAAATGTTTACCTTTTTTTTTAATTTTAAAACCTAATCCTTCTAAAATATTAATTATTTCATTATTTTTAAATTTTATTCCGATAGTTTTAGATGCAAGAGTTGGGTCAAATAATATTTTTTTATTTTCTATTTTTTTTATAGATTGAATATCTGACTTTGAAACTTCTCCTCCACAAATTTCAACTATCATTTCAGAAGCTTTATCTAAACCTATTTGAATAGAATTTGGGTCGATCCCTCTTTCAAATCTAAACTTTGCATCACTATTTAATTGTAATTTTTTTGCAGTTTTTCTTGTAATTTCTGGATCAAAAAATGCTGACTCTAATAAAATATTTTTTGTGTCTAATTCAGTCCCAGATCTTATGCCTCCAATTATTCCTCCTAAACCTAAAACTCCTTCATGGTCAGAAATAACACACATTCCATCATCTAAACTATAATCTTTATTATCTAGAGCTTTAAACTTTTCTCCTTTTTTAGAATTTCTTACAATTATTCCTTTATTTATTTTATCAACATCATAAGCATGCAGAGGTCTGTTTAAATCGAACATCACATAGTTTGTTACATCAACCACTGCTGATATAGGTCTTAAACCCAATGAAATAATTCTTTTTTTTAGCCAATCCGGACTTTCTTTGTTTTTTATATTTTTGATTAAACAGCTACCAAACAAGGTGCATGCTTGATTTTTGCTTTTTTCTATTTTTACTTTTAAAGTTTGTTTCCCATTCTTTTTTAGCTTAATATTTTTATCTTCTATTAATTTTCCAAATCCACTTGCAGAAAGATCTCTTGCTATACCTTTTATTCCTAAACAATCTGGTCTATTTGGAGTTATAGATAGCTCAATCACATTATCTGAATTGCTTTCAAAGTAACTTTTGCCTACTTTTTTTTTATAATTTTGATTTAATTCAATAATACCTTTGCTTTCATTCGATAAATTAAGTTCTGCTTCTGAACAAAGCATACCATAAGAAGTTTCTCCTCTTATTTTTGAAATTTCTAATTTCATGTTATTTTTTGGAATTACTGATCCTGGTGGAGCATAAATAGTTAATAAATTATCTTTTGCATTTGGACCTCCACAAACAACTTTTACTAGTTCTTTTTTTCCAATATCAACATGGCACAATTTCAATCGATCTGCATTTGGATGTTTTTCTGATTTAATTATTTTTGCAACAACAAAATCACTCAATTCATTTTTTACAGTTTCAACTTTTTCAACTTCTAAACCCGTATTATTTAATTTTTCGATAATTTGCGCCTCAGATTTATTTGTTTTTAAATGTTCTTTAAGCCAATCTTTTGTAAATTTCATTTACTTAAACCTCTATAATTTGTTGGAACATCTAAAGGATCAAAACCATAATAATTTAACCACCTAAAATCACATTCAAAGAATGACCTTAAATCATTAATTCCATATTTAAGCATTGCTAATCTGTCTATACCTATTCCAAATGCAAATCCTTGGTATTTTTTTGGATCAACTTTTGAATTTACTAAAACATTAGGATGAACCATTCCACAGCCAAGTATTTCTAACCATTTATCTCCTTCTCCAATTACAATTTTGTTATTTTCAATACGATAACCAATATCAACTTCGGCTGAAGGTTCTGTAAATGGAAAATGACTTGGGCGAAATCTCATTTTAATTTTATCTACTTCAAAAAATTCCTTCACAAAATAATTTAAACAACCTTTTAAGTGACCCATATTTATATTTTTATCAATATGAAGTCCTTCTAATTGGTGAAACATAGGAGTATGAGTTTGATCGCTATCACTTCTATATGTCCTTCCTGGTGCTATAATTTTAAAAGGTGGTTTACCTTTTAACATTGTTCTTACCTGAACTGGAGAAGTATGAGTTCTTAATAATGTTTTCATATTTTCATCAAGATAAAAAGTATCATGCATATCTTTTGCAGGATGATTTTCAGGTGTGTTAAGAGATGTAAAATTAAAATATTCACTTTCAACGTCTGGACCTTCTTCAACACTAAAACCAATTTCTGAAAATATAGATGAAATTTCATCAATTACTTGTGATACTGGATGTATTTTACCAATTCTAAAATCTTTTTCTGGGAGTGTTACATCATCCTTTTCATTTTTAACTTTCTCATCTATTTCAAAATTTGCTAACTTTAAAACTTTTTCATTAAATAATTTAGTTAGTTCTTGTTTTGCATGATTTATCTCTGAAGCTACTTTTTTTTTATCGTCTGGAGATAATGATCCAAGTTTTTTAAACTCTGAATTAATCAAACCATTTTTTCCAAAAATATTAGTTCTTATAATATCTACTTCTTGAGAATTTTTGGCTTCACTAAGCTTAAGTTTTAATTCATCTTTTAATTTTTCAAAATCCGACATTTTTACAGATTATTTCTAAACAGAAGAAAAACAATAGTGAAGATTAGGTAATAGCTGCTTGGACTTTTTTAACTATTGTCTTAAATGCTTCAGGATTATCATATGCTATTTCAGCTAGAATCTTTCTATCAATTTTTATTCCAGATTTATTTAACCCATTTATAAATTTTGAGTAAGTTAAACCCTCAGATCGCACTCCAGCATTAATTCTCTGTATCCATAATGACTTGAAATCTCTTTTTTTATTTCTTCTATCTCTATAAGCATATTGCATTGCCTTTTCCATAGCTTGCCTAGCAACACGAATAGTATTTTTTCTTCTTCCCCATTGACCTTTAACGGCTTTAAGAACTTTTTTGTGTTTAGCATGACTTGTTACGCCTCTTTTTACTCTTGCCATTCTATCCTCTTAAATTGTAGGGCATATACGATTTAACAATTTTTCCATCCTGCTTTGACATAATTGTTGTGCCTCTTTGTTTTCTAATTTGTGAATTTGTTCTTTTAATCATACCATGTCTTTTTCCAGCTTGTGGCATTACTACTTTACCTCTTGCTGTTATTTTAAATCTTTTCTTTGCTGAGCTTTTAGTTTTGAGTTTTGGCATAATGACAGGACTTATACAAATATTAATATTATTTTACAAGATCAATTATTGCTTATAAAGGCTGGATTACCATAATCATTTGCTTGCCATCAAATTTTGGTTGAAGTTCTACTCTTCCTATTTCCTTCATATCAAGCTTTATTTTATCCATAAGTTCATTTCCAAGATGAGAATGTTGTAACTCTCTTCCTTTAAATTTTATTGTGAATTTTACTTTGTCTCCTTTTGATATAAATTTTTGTGCATTTTTTATTTTAAAAGTATAGTCATGAACTTCTGTTACCGGTCTTAGTTTTATTTCTTTTAGTTCAATTTTTTTTTGTTTTTTCTTTGCTTTATTTGCTTTTTTTTGAGCATCATATTTATACTTGCCCATATCCATTATTTTGCATACTGGTGGATTTGCATTTGGAGCAATTTCGATTAAATCCAAACCTTCTTCTTTAGCTTTTCTTATAGCTTCTGTTGTATTCAAAATTCCTAAATTATCTCCATCACTCGATATTACCTGAACATCTGGGGATGTGATCCTATTATTTGATCTAGGACCTCTATCTTTAGTTCTTCTTTGAAAATAATTTTGTTTTAAATCTGCCACTTAGTTTGAAGGTGCTTTGCTTAAAGCAGAGAATTTTTTTAAGAATAAATTTAATTCCATATTTTCTTGTTTATTAGAATCCAATCTTCTAATAGTTACAGTATTACTGTCAACTTCTTTTTTTCCACATATAAGTAAAATAGGTATTTTTGACAAAGAATGTTCTCTTATTTTATAGTTCAAGTTATGATTTTTTAGGTCAACTTCAGAAGTAATGCCTACTTTTTTTATTTTTTGATTTACCTCTTTTGCATAGTTATCAAAATCTTCGGATACTGGTATTACCATAGTTTGAAGTGGTGATATCCAAAAAGGAAGTTTTCCTGAATAATTTTCAATTAATATACCAATAAATCTTTCAAGAGATCCAAACAGTGCTCTATGTATCATAACTGGTATTTTTTTTGCTCCATCTTTATCAACAAATGATGCACCAAGTCTTCCTGGTAAATTTAAATCTACTTGAAGTGTTCCACATTGCCAGTCTCTTCCAATTGCGTCTCTAAGGACAAATTCTATTTTAGGTCCATAAAATGCTCCCTCTCCTTTATTTATACTATATTCAAGTTTAGAAGTTTTAATTGCTTCTAATAATGCTTTTTCTGATTTATCCCAGACTTTATCATCTCCTACACGGACATCGGGTCTATCGGAATATTTTAAAATTACGTTTTCAAAACCTAAATCTTTATAGATTTCTAAAATTAAATTTGTAACATTTAGACATTCTTCAGTAATTTGTTCTTCAGAGCAAAATATATGTGCATCGTCTTGTGTAAATGCTCTTACCCTTAAAAGTCCATGTAAAGCTCCTGATGGCTCATATCTATGAACTTTTCCAAACTCTGACATTTTCAGTGGTAAATCTCTATAACTTTTTAGCCCTTGGTTGAAAACTTGAACGCACCCAGGACAATTCATTGGTTTAATTGCAAATACTTTTTCATCAGGGGTCGTTGATGTATACATATTGGCTCCAAATTTTTCCCAATGTCCTGACTTCTCCCATAAAGATCTATCTAAAATTTCTGGAGTATTTATTTCTTTGTACCCTGATTCATCTTGTTTTTTTCTCATATAAGAAATTAATTTTTGAAATAAATTCCATCCTTTTTCATGCCAAAAAACAGAGCCGGGACTTTCTTCTCTAAAGTGAAATAAATTCATTTCTCTTCCTAATTTTCTATGGTCTCTTTTTTCTGCTTCCTGAATTCTGTTCAAATAATCGTCTAACTGTTTCTGAGTAGACCAACTAGTTCCATAAATTCGTTGCAGCATCTCATTATTAGAGTCTCCTCTCCAATAAGCGCCAGAAACTTTCGTAAGTTTAAAATATTTTCCAATTTTTCCTGTAGAAGTCAAATGAGGTCCTCTGCATAAGTCATGCCATTTTCCATGAAAATAAATAGATACCTCTTCCTCTTTTGGAATATCTTTAATTATTTCAGCTTTATAAATTTCTCCAACTTTTTTAAAATGTTCAATAGCCTTATCACGCTTCCATACTTCTCTATGAGTAGGTTCGTCTCTCTCTACAATTTCTAACATTTTTTTTTCTATTTTTCTTAAATCTTCTTCAGTAAATGGTTCTTTTCTTGCAAAATCATAATAAAATCCATCATCAATTACTGGTCCAATAGTAACTTGAGTGCCAGGAAAAAGTTCTTGTACAGCCATTGCTAATATATGCGCTGTATCATGTCTTATAGTTTCTAATCCTTCTTTGTCTTTTGATGTATAAATTTTGACTGAACAATCTTTGTCTATTTCAAAAGTTAAATCTTTAAGTTCACCATCTATACTTACTATTAAAGCTTGCTTTGAAAGAGATTTGCTTATTTTTTCAGCAATTTGAAAACCTGTTACTTTATTCTTAAAATTTAAACTTTTTCCATCGGGTAGTTTTATATTTGGCATCTATGATATTAATTTTATATATTCTGAATAAGTAGAAAAACACATTTTTTCAACATTAAATTTTTTAATTACATTTTTTCTACCCTCAATAGCCATAGATTTCAACGTTGTTTCATCTAATTCAAATATATGAGCTAATTTATCACTTAATGCAATTGGATCTCCTGCTTTAAATAAAAAACCAGTTTTATTATCAATTATAGTTTCTTTTGATCCACCAATATCACTCGCAACTATTACTTTTTTCATTGCTTGCGCCTCTACAGCAACTCTGCCAAAAGCTTCGGGTTCTATAGAACAATTAATAACAATGTTTGCAATTTTATAAGCTAATGGCATTTTTTCACAATTATCTATAAATAATATATCTTTAATCAGCCTGTACTGCTCAATAAGTCTTTGAATTTTTTTTTTATATATTTTTCTTCCTTGGTCACTTCCTAAAATAATTGCAAAAAATAATTTATCAGGATTTTTTTGCTTAAAAATATTTAAAGACTCAATAAACATTTCATGACCTTTCCAAGAAGTTATTCTTCCAGGAAAAAGAATAATTTTTTTTTGATAAAAACTTAGAGTTTGATCTATTTTCCATTCAGTCATTAAATTGTTTTCAGCTTCACTTTTTATTTTTGATGAGTCAAAATATTCCAAATTTATACCCCTAAAAATAGTTAATAGTTTTTGATTTTCATTTAAGTAATTAGAATAATTTTCATTTATATGTGAAAAAATAAAGTTTGATCCAGCAATGATCAAATCAGATTTTACCATCACTGAATTATAAAATTTTTTAATTGAACTATTAAAATTATAAGTTCCATGGAATGTTGTAACAAACTTCCTTCTAGTAATTTTGCATGCAATTAAACATGACCATGCTGGTGCACGGCTTCTAGCATGAACAATATTTATTCCAGAAAACAAAATAATAATTGTCAAAATAATTGAGTTTAAAAAAATAAGAATAGGATTTTTGCTTTGAACAGGTAGCCTTATTAGTTTCACTTTTTTTCTGTCTATATATTTTAATAAAGGGCCACCGCTAGTTACTATATATGATTTGGCATCTTGCTCATGCAAGTAATGAGCTAAATCATAGCATCCAGTTTCAGCTCCTCCATAACCTAATTTTGGAATAACCTGTAAAACTTTTAATTTAGATGACATTTGATAGAATTATATATTAAGAATTTACTCAGATAAACTTTAATGAATAAATATAAATTTTTAAAAATATCACCATCTAAGAAAATTAGGTATTTGATCAATAAATACAAAAAAAAGCCTTATGTTGTTTTTCTTCATGGATTTATGTCTGATTTAGAGGGAGAAAAACCAAAAAAAATATTAAAATACTGTAATAGTAAAAAGTTAGGATTTTTTGCTATGGAATATTCTGGACATGGAAAATCCTCTGGAAAATTTACACAAGGAAATATTACTAAGTGGACAAATGAAGTAAAAATATCAATTAACAAAGTTGTAAAAAAAAATAAATTTATTCTTATTGGTTCAAGTATGGGTTCTTGGTTGTCTTTAAATCAATTTAAATTTTTTCATAGTCAAATTTTAGGTTTTTTAGGAATAGGATCGGCACCTGAATTTTTAGAAAATCTAATGTGGAAGAAATTTAACAGTAAAATGAAAAATGAAATTAAAAAAAAAGGAATATATTATCTTAAGCATGGAAATTATGAATATCCAATTACATATCAATTAATTAAGGATGGAAAAAAAAATAAGATTTTAAATAAAAAAATTTTAAATAAAATTCATGTTACGATGATACATGGAAAAAAAGATGAAGTTGTACCAGTTAATTACTCCAGGAAAGTTTTAAAAATTTTTAAAAATGCAAATAAGAAATTATTAATTATCAAAAATGGAGATCATAGCTTATCTTCAAAAAGAAATCTGAAAAAAATTACAGCAGAATTAAACAGTATTATTTCTAATTTTATTTAGATAGCTATATTTATATTATCTTTTTTCGTTATTGGATTATCAAGTTTATTCAACATTTCTTTTGGGCATACTTGATAAAAATAGTTTATCTCGTTTTCATAGTCATAAATGATTTTTTCAGCTATCTTTGAATTTGTTTCTTTAAAATGTTGCTGAATTAAATTTTTTAACAAATTTTTCCAATATTCAGTTTCAACTCTTTGCCATATAACTGTTTCTGGATTAACTTTTTTTTCAAATTCATTTTTTTCATCATAAATAAATGCCATTCCCCCTGTCATACCTGCTGCAAAATTATCTCCTACTTTACCAAGAATAACTACATTGCCACCTGTCATATACTCACAACCATTTGAATCGCATCCTTCAACAACTGTGTTTGCCCCTGAATTTCTTACAGCAAATCTTTCACCCGCTTTTCCTGAAGCAAATAATTTTCCTGATGTTGCTCCATATAATACAGTATTTCCTATAATTGTATTTTGATCCGAAATTAAATTACTATCTTTTGATAATTTAATTGAAATTGAGGCTCCAGACAAACCTTTGGCCACGTAATCATTTGCATCTCCTATAAGTAAAAGTTTTAAACCCTTAATTCCAAAAGCACCGAATGATTGTCCAGCCGAACCTCTAAATTTTAAGGTTAAAAAATCTTCTTCAAGTTTTTCGTTGCCATATTTTTTTAACAAATGGTAAGATATTCTGGTGCCAACTGCTCTATGAATATTTTTTATATTAAATTCTTTATTAATTACATTTGTTTTTCCAATTTTATCTTTAATTTCAGGAAGTATTTCTTGATCTAAAGTATCAGGAATTTGATTAATATTTTTTTTTTCACAATATCTTTTGTAATTACCCGGATCAGGCAGAATAAAAAGTGGATGTAAATCTAAATCATCTAAATTTGAAGATCCCGTACTAACTTGTTTTAATAAATCTGTTCTTCCAATAATTTCATTTAATTCTTTAAATCCTAATTCGGCTAATATTTCTCTTACTTCTTCTGCAATAAATTTAAACAAATTTTCAACTTTTTCTGGAGTGCCACTAAATTTTTTTCTTAATTCTTCATCTTGAGTACAAACTCCAACTGGACAAGTGTTAGAGTGACACTGTCTAACCATAATACATCCCATTGCAACTAGGGCAGTAGTTGCAACACCATATTCCTCAGCACCCATCATTGCGGCAATAACAACATCTCTTCCTGTTTTTATTCCACCGTCAGTTTTTAAAGTAACACTGTGTCTCAAGTTATTTAAAATCAAAACCTGATTAACTTCAGTTAATCCCATTTCCCAGGGTATTCCAACATACTTAACGCTTGTTTGTGGCGTAGCTCCAGTTCCGCCGTTATGTCCTGAAATTAAAATTATGTCTGCCTTAGCTTTTGCAACTCCTGCTGCAATTGTTCCAATTCCTGATGAAGCAACCAACTTGACCGAAACTCTAGCTTTAGGGTTTACTTGCTTTAAATCATAAATTAATTGAGCTAAATCTTCTATAGAATATATATCATGATGAGGTGGTGGAGATATAAGTGTTACGCCAGGTGTAGAATGTCTTAGTTTTGCAATTTCATCCGTTACTTTAAAACCTGGTAACTGTCCTCCTTCTCCAGGTTTTGCTCCTTGGGCAATTTTAATTTCTATCTCATTACAATTATTTAAATAATTAATTGTTACACCAAATCTTGCTGAAGCAATTTGTTTTACTCTAGAATTTGCATTATCATTATTTTTTAAAAGAGTGAATCTTTTTTCATCTTCTCCACCTTCACCACTGCATGATGCACCTTTTATTCTATTCATTCCTATAGCTAAAGTTTCATGTGCCTCTTTTGATAGAGCGCCGTGGGACATGCTACCACTTCCAAACCTTTTTAATATTTCTGATACTGGCTCAACCTCAGAAATATCTATTGAAGATTTCAAATATCTTTTTCTAAAATCAATCAAATCTCTTATATTAATGGGTGGAAGACTATAAATTCCTTTTGTATATTTTTTATAAGTCTCATATGAATTATTAGTTACTGCGCTTTGAAGTAAATGAATTAATTTACCTTGGTATTGATGTATTTCTCCATTTTTTCTATATTTATAAATACCTCCAATTGGTAGTACATTTTTATTGCCCTGGAATGCTTCCTTATGAATATTTTTTATCTTTTTTTCTATGCCAACCAATCCGATACCAGAAATTTTTGAGGTTACTCCATGAAAATAATCAGAGACGATTGTTCGACTTAATCCAAGAGCTTCAAAATTACATCCACCTCTATAAGAACTTAAAACTGAAATTCCCATTTTAGACATTATCTTTAAAAGTCCAAAATTTACTGATTTGATATATCTTTCTATGCACTCTTCGTACGCAAGCTTTCCAAAAAGTTTTTTTTCATATCTTTGATACAGACTATCTAGAGCTAAATATGGATTAATAGTAGTTGCTCCAACTCCTAAAATTGTTGCAAATGAATGGGTATCTATAGCATCTCCAGTTTGCACATTTATAGACACATAACCTCTTAACTTTTTTTTTATTAAATGCTTATTAATAGCACCTACACATAAAAGCATTGGAATTGCCATTTTTTCTTCTGATACATTTATATCTGTTAATATTAATTGTGTTGCACCTTGTCTTACAGCAATTTCAGATTCTATTATAATTTTATCTAAAGATTGTATGAGAGATTGATCGTTCAAAAAAGTACATTCAATAATTTTTGAGTTTTTTCCAAAAAATTTTATAAATTTTTCAAATTGTGAATTTGATAAAATAGGACTTTCTAAAACATAGATATTATCTTTGGTTAATTTATCAAAATTTAATATATTGCCTAAATTTCCAAATCTTGTTTTAAGACTCATAACTTTATTTTCTCTTAATGAGTCAATAGGAGGATTTGTAACTTGACTAAAATTTTGTCTAAAAAAATGATACAATGGTCTATACTTATCAGATAAAACAGCTAGCGGAGTATCATCTCCCATAGAACCAACTGCTTCTTTTGCATCCTCTGCCATTGGATGAAGGATCATTTCAAGATCTTCAATACTTATTCCAAAAGCGTGCTGTCTTTTTCTTAAATCTGTTCCAGAGAAAATAAATTTTTCCTTATCAATTGTAATTTTTTTATCTAAATCAACTATTTGACTATTAAAGTGTTTAAATTCTTTAGCCAAATAATTTTTAATTTCGTTATTATTAAAAACTTTACCCTTATTTATTCTTATTCCAATAATTTCTCCAGGTCCCAATCTTCCTTTTGAAATAATTTTTTTTTCATCTAATTCAATCATTCCAGTTTCAGATCCTGCAAAAAGTAACTTATCATTTGTTATTGTGTACCGTAAAGGACGCAGACCATTCCTGTCATTAGCTACAACAGCCCATTCATTATCTGTAGCAGCTATTGCTGCTGGGCCATCCCATGGTTCCATTGTGCTATTTAAAAAATTAAATAATCTTTGATGATCCCTAGGTAAAGTTTTACTTTTTTTTGACCAAGCATCTGGAATTAACATTAATTTTGCCAAAGGTGCAGGTTGACCAGAAATATTTAATAATTCAAAAACATTATCTAAAGCTGCTGAGTCAGAAGCTCCGGGTTGTATGACTGGTTTTAAATTCTCTATATTATCAAACAGTGGGCTTTCCATTTCATCCTCATGAACTTTCATCCAATTACAATTACCTCTAAAAGTATTTATTTCTCCATTATGAGCAATAGCCCTAAAAGGTTGTGCTAAATCCCAACTTGGAAATGTATTGGTCGAAAATCTTTGATGAAAAATTGCATATCTTGATATAAATCTTTCGTCATTTAAGTCAGGATAAAAATCCGATAGTGCCTCTGCTAAAAACATTCCCTTATAAATTATCGACTTTGAACTTAATGAACATATATAAAATTCCTCTATATTTTTTTTTATAATTTCATTTTCAATTTTTCTTCTAATTTCATAAAGTTTTCTTTCTAATTCTTTATCTATTAAATTTTTATTATTATACCTAAATAATATTTGAGTAATTTCGGGCCTATTGCTGTTTGCTTTGTCTCCTAAAACCTTCGTGTTTATTGGAACTTGTCTCCATCCGTAGATTTTAAAATTTGATTTAGTAAGCTCTTTTTCAACAATAGTTTTGCAGTCTTCTTGAACATTAAAATTATCCCTTGGCAAGAAAATCATACCAACACATATTTCAGAATTATCGTGTTTATGTCCTTTGGTTTCTATCTTTTCTACGAAAAAATCATAAGGAATTTCAACGTGAATTCCTGCTCCGTCTC
The DNA here is from genome assembly GCA_902604265.1 of uncultured Pelagibacteraceae bacterium. Taxonomy (GTDB): domain Bacteria; phylum Pseudomonadota; class Alphaproteobacteria; order Pelagibacterales; family Pelagibacteraceae; genus Pelagibacter. The sequence goes on from CACKXX010000001.1 coordinate 24,577, forward strand.
CTGTTTTACCATCAGCATCAACAGCACCTCTGTGCCACACAGCTTTTAAAGCTTCAATTCCATACTCTACAATCTTCCTTAATTTTTTTCCTTCGGTAGAAGCAACTAGCCCAACTCCGCATGCGTCATGCTCCATTTTTTTAGAATAAACATGATTTTTTTCTAAAATTTTTAAATTTTTTTTATAGTTTTTAATCATGCAACTTTTGCTTTTTTACTTTGTTTTTTTTCTAAAAAATTTTTAATAGAAATTGCTGCTTCCCTTCCGTCTCTTATGGCCCAAACAACCAAAGAGGCTCCTCTTATAATATCTCCTGCTGCAAATATTCCTTCCAAATCTGTTTCCATTGTATCAAAATCAACTTTAATTGTTCCCCATTGACTTACTTTTAAATTTTTATCTTTAAAAAGATTTGGAAGATCTTCAGGATCAAATCCAAGTGCTTTAATTATAATATCAGCCTTTAAATTAAATTCTGAATTATTTTCAATAATTGGTTTTTTTCTTCCACTTTCATCAAGATCTCCAAGTTTCATTTTATCAACCACAATGCTCTCAATTTTATTTGTTCCTACAAATTTTTTTGGATTAGATAACCAAATAAACTCAACGCCTTCTTCTTCTGCGTTAGAAACCTCTCTTGCAGAACCTGGCATATTCTCTCTGTCTCTTCTGTATAAACATTTTACAGATTTTGCATTTTGTCTAACTGAGGTTCTTACACAATCCATTGCTGTATCTCCTCCTCCAATAACAATTACATCTTTTCCTTCTACATTGAGTGTCCCATCATCAAATTTTTCAACTTTATCACCTAAACCTTTTTTATTGGATGCAATTAAAAAATCCATTGCAGGAAAAATATTTCTTAAATTACTACCTGGAATTTCAATTCCCCGAGCTTTGTAAACTCCAGTAGCTATAAGAATAGCGTCATGTTTTTCTTTTAGTTGATTTAGAGTAGCATCTTTTCCAACTTCAAAATTTTGAATGAACTTTATACCACTTTCTTTTAAAAGATTTGTTCTTCTCTCGACTACAAATTTTTCTAATTTAAAATTTGGAATGCCGTAAATAAGCAAACCTCCTGGTCGATCATATCTATCATAAATTGTAACTTGGTAGCCTTCTTTTCTTAATTGTTCAGCGCAAGCAAGTCCTGCTGGTCCTGCACCTATTATTCCTACTGATTGATTTTTTTCTAATTTAATCTTGATAGGTTCAACCCACTTGTTTTCCCATGCATTTTCTGTAATAAATTTTTCTATTGATCCTATTGTAACTGTCCCATGCCCAGACTGTTCAATAACACAATTACCTTCGCACAATCTATCCTGTGGACAAATTCTTCCACAAACCTCAGGCATATTATTTGTACTTTGTGCTAATTCATAAGCTTCTCTAAGTCTACCTTCTGCAGTAAGTTTGAGCCAATCGGGTATATTATTGCTTAAAGGACAATGAACTTGGCAAAAAGGGACACCGCATTGAGAACATCTACTTGATTGTTCCTTTGCTTTTTCATTTATAAATTCCTTATAAATCTCATTAAAATCTCCTTTTCGTTCCAAAACTTCTCTTTTGTCAGGATTTTTCTTATCTAATTTTACAAATTGAAGCATTTTTTTAGTCATTAAACGAACCATATACCATAATTTATAAGGTTAAATAAAGAAAAGGGTAATAAGTGCTGACTATAAATCTTATTATTTGTTATATTTTATAAGAATTTGGACAAAGCTGCATGACTGTTATGCTTTCACGTAATTGCTTCATTTTAGAGTTATATTGTTTATTGGGAATAAATCAAAATGATTTCAAACTATTTAGAAGTTCTTATTTTATCAATTATTCAAGGCATTTCAGAATTTATTCCGGTTAGTTCTTCAGCTCATTTAATAATATTTTCAAATATTATTAATTTTTCAAATAAATCTCTTATATTTGATGTTGGATTACATTTGGGATCTTTGCTTGCGATAATATTTTATTTTAAAAAAGATTTATTAAATATTCTTAATGATAAAAAACTTTTCAATTTACTTTTAATTGGCTCAATTCCTTTAATTATAGTTGGTTATATTTTTTATTCAACAGGAGCAATAAACTCTTTTAGAAGTCTAAATGTAATAGCATGGACTACATTAATTTTTGGTATTTTAATGTATTTTGCAGATACTTTTAAAATCAAAAAAAATATTGAAAAAGATTTAACAATTAAAAATATTTTAATAATTGGGGTTTTGCAAGTTCTTGCACTAATTCCTGGTGTAAGCAGAGCTGGAATAATTATAACAGCTGGTAGATTTTTAAATTTTAATAGACATGATTCAGCAAAAATATCTTTTTATTTATCCATACCAGCTCTATTGGGAGCAAGTGTGCTTTCTTTAAAAGATGCAGTTAATGAAAATTTAGAATTTAATTTTTTTCTTATTATTTCAATTATATTATCTTTTATTTTTTCATATCTTACAATTAAATATTTTTTAATTTATACAAAAAAATTTTCTTTAAAATTTTTTGTTATCTATAGAATTATTTTATCTATAATAATTTTTTCAATTATATATTATTAGTTTTTTTCAATTCTGGTAATATTTGTGAAAAAATAACACCAGCAAGAATAAATACGCATCCAAATATATTATTTATATCTAAAAATTGGTCTAAAATAATCCAGGCGGCTACGGCTGCAAATACACTCTCTAAAGAAAAAATAATTGCAGAAGGAGATGGAGCAATATTTTTTTGGGCATATATTTGTAATGTAAAAGCAATACCTCCTGATAATACACCTGCATAAATTATTGATACTGATTCATTTAAAATATTTGTAAAGGATATATTTTCAAAGAAAAAACCAAATAAAAATGAAAATGAAGCTACAACCAGTGCTTGGAGAGCTCCAAAAAATAACGGTATATCAAATATTTTAATAAATTTACCAATAAAAATTATATGAAGAGCCCAAAAAAATGCACATAATATAACTAAGCTATCACCAAATCTTACTGTTGCATTAGAAAAGTCACTCAATAAATAAACTCCGGCAACACATAAAATTGCAGAAGGCCATATACTCCAGTGTATTTTTGTTTTATAAAATATAAATAGTATTATTGGAACCATCGGCACGTAAAAAACAGTAAAAAATGCAGCATTAGCAATATCAGTATAAAGTAGTGCAGCTTGTTGTACAAATGTACCTAAAAATAAAAATAAACCAATCCAGAAAAGTAGTTTAAAAAATTCAGTTTTATTATTATTTATTTGCTTAATAATTTTTGAATTTTCATAAATAAGCGCTATTGGAATTATAGAAAAAAAACCTATTAAAAATCTGGCTCCATTAAATGTAAGAGGTCCTATTTTATCCATACCAGTATCCTGGGCAATAAATGTTGTTCCCCAGATAAATGTACACAGCAAAGCACTAATTAAGGATAATGATTTAGACATATGATGAATTAAAAAGCCAAATTGTAGGCGAAATTTTTTCCTAAATTTTCTTTTAATAAATTGCAAAATTTAGCTGCTTCTGCTCCGTCTATAATTCTATGGTCATATGAAAGAGATATCGGCAATACGGTTCTTGCAAGAAACTTATCCTTTATGAAAATTTGTTTTTTATAAGATCTACCAATACCAAGAATCGCAACTTCAGGATAATTTATTATAGGTGTAAAATAAGTACCTCCAATACCTCCAAGACTTGTTATTGTTATTGATCCGCCAAAGAATTCTTTTTTATCTATTTTTAAATTTCTACTAAGTTCACTTACATTTATTAATTCTTCTGCAATTTCTTTTATTTTCTTCTGGTCTACATTTCTTATTTTTGGAACCATTAAGCCATGAGGTGTATCAACAGCAATACCAATATGAATATATTTTTTCAAAGTAATCTTTCCTTCACTTATATTATCGATAGATGAATTGAATGTAGGAAATTTCTTTAAATTATTAGTTAATGCTTTTGCTATAAAAGCAAGAGGAGTAATTTTAATTTTGTCTCCTGAAACTGGATCTGTTAATTTTGCTCTAAAATCTTCAAGCTCTGTTATATCTGCTTCATCATGATGAGTAACATGTGGAATTGTACTCCAAGAATTTATAAGATGAGGAGCAGCTAATCTTTTTACTCTAGGCATATCAACTACTTCTACATCTCCAAAGTCAGAATGATTAAATTCAAATTTAACTTTAATATCTTTTTTTGTTTGAGGTTTATTTAAGCTTTTATTTACAAAATTTTTAACATCCTCTTCGGTTATTCTTCCCAGTCTTTCCGATCCTTCAATTTCACCTATATTTGCTCCAAGCTCTCTAGCAAATTTTCTTACTTTAGGTGTAGCAAATATTTTTTTATTTTCTGACATAATTTATAGCTTTGTAGGGATTGTTTTATCTGGGTCAATGTTATATTTTTTTATAGCTTCGTTAGCATATTTTGATGGTATTAACTGTTCTTTTGCTAAAACACTTAGCGAATAAGCTACGATATGTTCTTTATCAACTTCAAAAAACTTTCTTAAATTTTTTCTAGTATCGCTTCTTCCATATCCATCTGTTCCAAATGAGTAAAAACTTTTTCTAGTAAAAGGTCTAATTTGATCTGAATTCAATCTTATGTAGTCTGAAGCTGAAACTATTGGTCCTTCAGTTGAAGAAAGACATTTTTCTATATGGCTTTTTTTGCTTATTTTATCTGGATTAAGTAAATTATATCTTTCAATCTCTATGGCTTCTTTTCTAAGCTCGTTATAACTTGTAACGCTCCATACATCGCTATCTATTTTATAATCCTTTTCTAATATTTCTGCAGCAGCAATAATTTCTCTTAAAATGGTTCCGGATCCTAATAACTGAATTTTAGTTTTGTTATTTTTATTAAATTCTTTAAATTTATACATACCTTTCAAAATATTTTCTTCTATATTTTTTTGTTTAGGCATTTCAGGATGGGAATAATTTTCATTCATTGTTGTAATATAATAAAAAATATTTTCCCTCTTTTCATACATTCTTCTTAGTCCTTCTCTAAAAATTACAGCTAATTCATATGAAAAAGTCGGATCATATGAAACACAATTTGGCACAACAGAAGACATTATATGACTATGTCCATCACCATGTTGAAGACCTTCTCCTGCCAAAGTTGTGCGTCCTGCAGTTGCTCCAATTAAAAAGCCCCTAGTTTGGTTATCACCGGCTGCCCAAATAAAATCCCCTGTTCTTTGAAATCCAAACATGGAATAAAAAATATAAATAGGAATCATTGATATATCATGATTGGTATAAGACGTCCCAGCTGCAATCCAAGAAGACATTGCGCCAGCTTCGGTTATACCTTCTTCTAAAACTTGACCTTTTACATCTTCACGATATGAGCTTAATTGTTCAGCATCTACTGGCTCATATTTTTGACCTTCATGGGCATAAATTCCAATTTTTTGAAAAAATCCTTCCATACCAAAAGTTCTTGCTTCATCTGGGATTATTGGAACCAGTCTTGGAGCTACATTTTTATCCCTCATAAGATTTGTTAACATCCTGACTAATACCATTGTTGTAGACATTTGTTTGTCTCCTGTAGATTCTTTCATTCTAGCAAATACATCTTGTGGTGGGGTTTTTATAGCTTTCGCAAAAGAAGATCTTTCAGGTAAAAATCCTCCTAATTTAATTCGACATTCTTTTAAATATTTCATTTCTGGAGAATTTTCTTTTGGTTTATAATATTCTATATTTTTAACTTGTTCATCAGTTAAAGGAACATCAAACCTGTCTCTGTAATATAAAAGATCCTTTTCATCTAATTTCTTTTGTTGATGAGTTGTATTCATGCTCTCTCCCGATTTACCCATTCCATAACCTTTAATAGTCTTAGCTAGTATTACTGTTGGAGTTCCTTTATTTTTCATTGCAGAATGATATGCTGCATAGACTTTGTGTGGATCATGTCCACCTCTATTAAGTTTCCAAATATCTTTGTCTGTCATTTGAGAAACCATATCTAACAACTCTTTATATTTTCCAAAAAATTTCTCTCTAACATAAGCTCCACCTTTTGCTTTAAATGCCTGATATTCTCCATCTACTGCCTCGCCCATTCTTTTAATTAACAATCCAGATTTATCTTTAGCTAATAATTGATCCCAATACGAACCCCAAATAACTTTAATTACATTCCAACCAGCTCCTCTAAATATTCCTTCAAGTTCTTGAATAATTTTTCCATTACCTCTAACTGGTCCATCTAATCTTTGTAAATTACAATTTATTACAAAAATTAAATTATCTAATTTTTCTCTGGCTGCTAAACCTATTGCTCCTAAAGACTCTGGTTCGTCAGTTTCTCCATCTCCCAAAAAACACCAAATTTTTCTTCCTTCATCTTTTAACAGTCCCCTATTAATTAAATATTTATTAAACCTAGCTTGATAAATTGACATTATAGGTCCAAGACCCATTGAGACAGTAGGAAATTGCCAAAATTTTGGCATTAACCAAGGATGAGGATAAGAAGATAATCCTCCTGGTTTAACTTCTTGCCTAAAACGATCTAATTCTTTTTCACTAATTCTTCCTTCAAGAAAAGCTCTGGCGTACATACCTGGTGCACTGTGTCCTTGAAAATAAATTAAGTCTCCACCAAAATTATTATTTTTTGCTCTCCAAAAATGATTCATGCCAATATCATATAGGGTAGCAGCTGAAGCAAATGTTCCAATATGACCTCCAAGTTCTGGATTTTTTTTATTTGCCCTAACAACCATCGCCGCAGCATTCCATCTAATTAAAGATCTAATTTTTCTCTCTAAATTTTGATCTCCTGGAGATTTTGTCTCTTCCTCTGGTTTTATAGTATTAATATAAGGAGTATTTCTAGATAATATTAAATCTGATCCTTCCTTGTAAGAATATTCAATAAGTTGCTTAATTAAAAATTGAGCCCTATTTTTTCCATCTTTTTCTAATACAGCAGAAAGTGATTCTAACCACTCTTTTGTTTCTATTGGGTCAATGTCTCCATCTTTTGAAACTTGGATAATTGTCTCACTTTTTTTATCAATTTTATTTTTAACAACTTCTTCTTTTTTTTTTTCTAAAGTTTCTTCAGCTTGTTTTATAATTTTTTCTGTATCTACAGGTAATTTATCTTCTCTATATTTTATTTTTTCATCTTTATTATTTGCTGGTTCACCTGATACTAAAATAAGCACATCTCCTTTAGAAACTTTATCTCCAATTTTTACATTTATATTTTCAACAGTACCTTCTGCAGTTGAAGGTACTTCAACACTCGATTTATCACTTTCTAGAGTTACAATAGAATCATTTTTTTTTACTTTATCTCCAGATTTTACTAAAATTTCTATGATTTCAACATTTTCAAAATCACCAATATCAGGAACAATTACCTTGTTAGACATATAAATTCTTTTTCCTAAAAACTATTAAAATTAATTAAAAGGTACATTTTAGACATATTTATATCTTTTTTTAGTCATTCTTAAATGCGTAAATTGGGCTATGTTAATAAAGTTAACACATTTTATTATTAAATTTGGCTTATCTAATAAAAATAAAAATATAGATACCAGATTTTGGATACAAAAATTACTTTTAAAGAAAAAGTATAAAATTGTTTAATTTTTTTCTTATTCTTCTATATTGTTAGTTGGGGCTGCTAGCTCAATTGGATAGAGCGCAGAGCTACGGACTCTGAGGTTGAGGGTTCAAGTCCTTCGCGGCCCACCAAAATTATGAAAATATCTTTACAAAAATCTGTTGTATATTTTTTTCTGATTATTTTTGTAGTTCTAATTTTGATTACTTTATTTATTTAAAAATTTAATATTTTAGTTCATTTATATTTTTAAATTCATTAAGTGTTTCTGGATTAGCTAGTGCTTCTTTATTTTTTACTTCATTTCCTTCAATAATATTTTTAACTGCTAATTCAACAATTTTTCCATTTTTTGTTCTTGGAATATCATTAACAGTGATAATTTTGCTAGGTACATGTCTAGGAGAAGCATTTGTTCTAATTTGTTTTTTCAATCTTTTTATTAATTCATTATTAATTTGATATTTTCGATTCATTATTACAAAAAGAATTATTCTAATATCATTATCCCAAGATTGGCCTATAGCTAAAGACTCTTTAATTTCTTTAAATTTTTCTACCTCAGAATAAATTTCTGAAGTTCCAAGTCTTACTCCCCCAGGATTTAAAGTTGTATCTGATCTACCATAAATTATAAATCCACCTGATTTTTTTATTTCAGCATAATCACCGTGGTGCCAAATATTTTTAAATTTATTAAAATATGCTTCTTTAAATTTTAAGTTTTTTTTATCATTCCAAAATTTTAAAGGCATTGATGGAAATGCATTTTTACAAACCAATTCTCCTTTTTTATTATTAATTGATTTTCCATTATCATTAAATATATCAACGTCCATACCTAGACCCTTGTTTTGAATTTGCCCTGCAATAACCGGTTCATAAATATTTCCAAGCACAAAACATGAAACAATGTCAGTTCCTCCAGATATCGACGCAAGATGTAAATTTGATTTAACCTTATTATATATAAATTTAAAACCATCTTTTGATAAGGGAGAGCCAGTAGAACAAATTGTTCTTAAATTTTTAAGTTTATATTTTTTTTTATTTAAAATATTTGATTTATTAAGTGCATCTATATATTTTGCACTAACCCCAAACAAAGTTATTTTTTCTTCATCTGCTATTTTAATAAGTAAGTCATCTCTTTTAAACATTGGAAATCCTTCAAATAGGACTATTGATGCTTTTGATGCTAAAGCACTTACTAACCAATTCCACATCATCCAGCCACATGTAGTAAAATAAAATATATTATCATTTTCCTTTATTTCATTATGTAATTGATGTTCTTTAAGATGTTGCAGCAGAACTCCTCCAGATCTATGACAAATACATTTTGGTCTGCCTGTAGTACCGCTTGAATAAAGTATTGCTAGTTCATGTTCAAAATCAAATTTTTTAAATTTAAATCTAATTGGTTTTATTTTCATAATTGAATTCCATCTAGTATATTTTACTTTTTTAAGTTTATATGATTTCAATAATGGTTTTTTGGGATAGTTTATTATAATTATATGTTTAATAGATTTAATTTTGTCTAGTATTAAAGGTAATCTTTCAATAACATTAATTTCCTTTCCATTATAAAAATATCTATCACATATAATTAATACTTTTGGTTTGATTTGAGAAAATCGTTCAATAACTCCTCTTGTTCCAAAATCAGGAGAACAAGAAGACCAAATGGATCCTATAGCTGAAGTAGCTATAAATGACTCAACTGTTTCAATTAGGTTTGGTAAATATGCTGCAACTCTATCTTTTTCTTTTAATTTAATTGATTTAAAAAAAATAATTAATTTATCTACATTTCTATTTAATTCTTTCCAGGTTCTATTTTTTTTAATACCACTTTCATTGATAAAAGTTATTGCTTTACTATTGTCATTTTTTGATAACAAATTTTCAGCAAAATTCAATTTTGAATTTTTTAAAAATTTATTTTTATAAAATATTTTTGATTTTTCTATCTTATCACTTTTAGTACCTTGGACTCCTGTAAAATCCCAGACAGAACTCCAAAATTTTTTTGGATTTTTAATGCTCCATCTAAGTAGATTTTTATAATTTTGCGTTATTTTAAATTTATATTTGGAGAATAAAAATTTTTCATATTTAAATAAATTTGATTTATTTTTCTGAAATTTTTTAGCCTTCCATAATATTTTTGAATTCATCATTAAAATATATATTTAAATTTTTTTAATTATGTTACTGTGTTTTTTATAAAAAAACTAAAATGAGAACTTTTATTTAAATGATTCGGTCACGTTTTATACTATTTTTGTTCTTAAACTCTTACAACATATGGTAGTTTGAAAAAAAAAAAATACTAAAGATAGAAATGAAAAAAAATAAAATTACTGCCGTTTTGGGACCCACAAATACTGGAAAAACATTTCTAGCAATTGAAACAATGCTTGGATTCGACACTGGAATGATAGGTTTTCCACTTAGATTATTAGCGAGAGAAGTATATGACAAAGTTATTGAAAAAGTTGATATAAAAAAAGTTGCACTTATAACTGGAGAAGAAAAAATTATCCCTTCTGATGCTAAATATTTTTTATGCACAGTAGAGTCTATGCCTATTGATAAAAATTTAGAATTTGTGGGAATAGATGAAATTCAAATGTGTTCTGATACAGAAAGAGGTCATATATTTACTGATAGGCTTCTAAATCTTAGAGGTGAAAAACTTACTATGTTTATGGGATCAAATACAATTAAAAACATAATATCCAAACTAGAAGGAGATATAGAATTTATAAGTAAAGAACGATTATCAAAGCTTGATTTTACTGGTCATAAAAAAATTTCACGCATAGAAAGAAAAAGTGCGATAATTGCATTTTCAACTGAAGAAGTATATGCGATTGCTGAGTTAGTTAGAAGACAAAAGGGAGGAGCGGCAATAGTTATGGGTTCTCTTAGTCCAAAAACTAGAAATGCACAGGTAAGTTTATATCAATCAGGAGATGTGGATTATTTAGTTGCTACAGATGCTATAGGCATGGGAATTAATATGGATCTTGATAATGTTTATTTTTCTAATTTAAAAAAATTTGATGGTAAAAAATTAAGAAGATTAAATTTATCTGAAATTGGGCAAATAGCAGGAAGAGCAGGAAGGTATTTAAATGACGGTTCGTTTGGAATTACAGGTGATGCTGGAGAGATTAGCAGTGAAGAAATAGATCTAATTGAAAATCATAAGTTTGAAGAAATTAGAATGCTTTACTGGAGAAATTCAAAACTAAAATTTAATAATACTTCAAATCTATTAAAATCACTAGAAGAAAAACCAAATAAAGGGTGGCTTAGAAGAATTTATGAATGTGAAGATGAAAAAGTACTAAAATATTTTTTAAAAGAAAATAGTTCTCAAGTAAATAATTACACTGAGAAGCAAATAAAATTATTATGGGAATGCTGCCAGATACCTGATTTTGTTAAAAAAAATTATGGACATCATTTAGAAGTTGTTAATAAAGTTTTCGCATTTTTAAATGAAAAAAATGGAAAAATTACTAATCAATATATGAAAAAACAATTACAACAGTTAGATAAACTCGAAGGCAATGTAGATTCAATATCAAATAGAATTGCAAATGTAAGAACTTGGTCATATGTTTCTAACAAAGTTAACTGGGTTGAAAATCAAGATTATTGGGTAGAAAGAACAAAAAATTTAGAAGATAAATTATCAGACAGATTGCACGAAGAGCTCACTAAAAGCTTTATAGACAAAAGAGCAAGCGTTTTAGCTCAAGGACTCAAACAAGATATAACTTTTAAAACAAAAATTTTAGAAAATAATAAAGTTTTAATAAATAATCAGTTTATAGGTCAACTAAATGGTTTAAAACTGGAACTAGATCTTAAAGTTGGAGCTTTAGACACAGATATAAAATCATTAAAAAAAGCTGCAAAACAAAATGTTGAACCAGAAATTTTAAATAGAATAGAACAAATAAAAAAAACCAACTTAATTGAATTAAAAGATGATTTTAAAATTTATTGGAAAACTTTTCCAATTGCAAAATTAATCCCTGGAAAAGATTATTTAAAACCTGAAATAAATTTAATTATTGATGATATGATTGATAATATACACAAATCAAACTTTATTAAGTTTTTACAAAATTGGATAAACAAAAAAATAAAAACTGATCTTAAAAGTTTAACAGATTTAAAGAATATAAATAATTCAAATACATCAATTAGAGCATTGGCATATCAATTGTACGAAAATAATGGCGTGATAAAAAGAGAACAAGTAAAAGATTTTTTAAAAAATCTCGCTCAGGAAGAAAGAAAAATATTAAGAAATTTAGGAGTTAAATTTGGAAGATATCATATTTTTTTGTTTAAATTATTTAAACCAAATGCAGTATCTTTGAGAATTGCTCTTTGGAAAAATTTTAATCAAAAACATTTTAACCTAAAACCACCAACATTTGGGTTAAATTTTTTAAAAGAAAAAGGAAATTATTCAAAAGATTTTATGCTACTATGTGGTTTTGAAAAATTTGATAATTTTTTTGTTAGAATTGATATATTAGAAAGATTATTTATTAAAATAATGAGTCTTATTAATGAAAAAAATAAAGAAGTTAAATTAACTCCTGAAATGCTTAATTTATTAGGATGCAACAAAGAAGATTTTATAAAATTAATAAAAAAAATGAATTATTCATTATTTGAAAAAAATAATGATACTTATTTTAAATACAATCCTTTAAAAAATAATAAAAAACATTTTTCTACCAAAATTTTAAAAAAAGAAAATCCTTTTAATGTTCTTAAAAATATTAACTTTAAATAATGTTTAATTTATTTAAAAAAAATAAAGAAGAAATTGAAAGTCCATTAACTAAAATATCAGCTTTATTAATCCATGCGGCTAAAATTGATGAAAATTACACAGAAAAAGAAAAAGAAATAATAAAAAAAGCTATTATTGAACTAAGTAAAGAAAATGAAAAGATTGATGAAATCTTAGCAAAAGCAGAGGAATTAGAAAGAGAGTCTAATCAAATCCTAAATTTTACAAAAGAATTTAAAAATTTAGATGAAAATTCAAAAATAAAAATTGTTGAAGTTTTGTGGAATATAATTTACTCAGACAACAATCCTGATGTTTATGAAAATAGTTTAATGAGAAGATTAACTGGATTACTTTATCTAAATCCTAAAATTGTAGGAGACTTAAAAGAAAAAGTTAAAAAAAATATAAAATAATGACATATATAGTTAATGAAAAATGTATTAAATGTAAGTTAATGGACTGTGTAGAGGTGTGTCCAGTAGATTGCTTTTATGAAGGAAAAAATATGCTTGTAATTAAACCAGATGAGTGTATAGATTGTGGCGTTTGTGAACCAGAATGTCCAATAGACGCAATAGTTCCGGACACAGAAGATGGAAACGAGAAGTGGTTAGAAGTAAACAAAAAATATTCAGAAATTTGGCCCAATATAACTGTAAAAAAAGATCCACCACAAGATAGCAATAAATTTAAAGATGAAAAAAATAAATTTGAAAAATATTTTAAAGAAAACCTTTAAAAAAAAAAAAGTTAAAAAGAATAAAATAATCAAAAAAGTTGATAAGAAAAAGATAAAAAAAAAAATTATTAAAACTAAAAAGATAAAAAAAAAAATAAAGAAGATATCAAGAGAAAATAAAACTGTTAGTGCTCAGGAAAATAAACAAAGTAATCTTAAGGTTATAAAAAGTACAGACCAAAAGCCTGAAATAAAAAAAATTAAAAACCAAGGAACAGAAAAAAAAGATTTTAAAGTAAAAGATTATGTGGTGTATCCAAAACATGGAGTTGGACAAATAACGGAAATTAAGAAAATAAATATAGGTAGTATTAATGTAGAAGCCTATATTCTTAAATTTGAAAAGGACAAGGCTAGTGGGATGGTTCCTATAAATAAACAATTACATTTAAGGCCTCTTGCTTCAGTAAATCAATTAAACAAATGTATTAGTATTTTAAAAAGTAAACCAAAAATAAAAAGATCGATGTGGAGTAGAAGAGCTCAAGAATATGAAGCTAAAATTTCTTCAGGTAAAATTTATGATCTTGCTGAAGTTGTTAGAGATTTAAATAAAGGTGACGATCTAATGGTTGATCAATCCTATAGTGAAAGACAATTGTTTGAAAAAGCCTATGAAAGATTATTGTCTGAGTTTCAAATTATATTAGGTATAACTACTGAAGATACACAAAAAAAACTTGATAAGGCATTAAAAAGAAATATTGAATCTCAAGCTCCAAAACCTATTCCTCCAGCGGAAAGTGAAACGACGCAAGAATTAGAAGAAACAACGGAATAAAAAAACGCTTCTCACAACATTGTCATGAGAAGCGTAATTTATTAAAAAGAATACTAATTTATCTTCTTCTTCTTCTTTTCTTAGCTTTTTTCTTAGTTTTCTTTTTAGCAGCTTTTTTTCTTCTTTTAGCCATCTTTAGCTCCCTTTTTTTTACGAATCTTTATGATTCGTTTCTTATCCTTTTTTTATTTTTTTTAAGAAGTTATGTCAAATATTTAATTTTTGATAAAAATAATTAAAAATTATTTTTTATATTATTTTTTTAAACAATGAAAAAAAGTTAAGTAAATTGCGAATAATAAACTGTTTTAAAAAAATAAATTTAGTAAAGTTTTTCAAAATTATTTTTATATTTTTGTATAATTTTATATCTTTTTAACTTTAAAGTTGGAGTTAACATTCCATTTTCAATTGAAAATTTTTCATTAATCGTAAAATATTTTTTAATATTTTCTATTTTAGATAATTTTTTATTAATTTTTTCTATTTCAAATTTAATTTCTTCATCTGTTGATGATTTTTTTTCTTCATTAAGAACTAATAATGCAACCAGAAATGGTTTATTATCACCATAAACAATTGACTGTTCAAATAAATCAGAATTAACCAATTCATTTTCAATTTTTATAGGTGAAATGTTATCTCCTCCAGGAGTAATTATTATATCTTTTTTTCTATCTGTTATTTTTAAATAATTATTTTCAAAAACTCCTACGTCTCCAGTATGAAGCCATCCGTTTTTTAAAACTTTTTCTGTTTCCTTTTGGTTGTTCCAGTATCCAAGCATTACATTTTCACCTTTGACAAGTATTTCACCGTCTTCTGCAATTTTAACCTCATTTCCTTTAAATGGAGGACCAACAGTTTCAACTCGTATATCATTTATAGGATTACAACTAACAACTGGAGAAGTTTCGGTAAGCCCATATCCTTGCAAAGTTGGCAATCCGATAGCATTGAGAAAAAAACCAACTTTTTTATCTAAAGCTCCTCCTCCAGAAACAAAGGTTTTGAGAGAACCTCCAAATTGGGACTTTATTTTTTTTCTAACAATTTTATCTAAAACACTATCCTGTATTTTTTCTATAAAATTTAGTGGTTCTTTTTGGATTTTTTTTAGTCCCAAATTTAACATTTTTTTAATTAAAATTTTTTTTAATCCAGTTGCCTTATTAAAACTAGCATTTATCTTTTGATAAAGATTTTGATAAAATCTTGGAACAGCTGTCATAATTTCAGGGCTACAATCATTCATATTTTTAATTAATTTTTCGATACTTTCGGCATAGAATATTCTTGCAGCTACAGTTATTTGAACAAATTGAACTGTATGTTCATAAGAATGAGATAAAGGTAACCAGGTTAAAAATCTAGTTTGATCATTTGTGATAAGAGGTTTTATAATTTCAATTGCACCTTCACAATTATTTAAAATTCCACCATGACTTAATATTACTCCTTTGGGATTTCCTTGTGTACCAGATGTATAGATAATGCATGCTGGATCTTTTCGTGTAATTTTTGTTTCAAAACTATTTGAAATATTTGAATTTAAAATTAAATCATTAATATTAATATATTCATCTTTATTTTTTTCCTCTAGCTTTTCAAATGAAAATATTTTTTTTACAAAATCTTTACTTTTAATTATATTTTTAATTTTATTAAATTGTTCTTTATTTGAAACAAAAATCACTGAAGGTGTACAATCGCTAATTATATATTCATAATCTCTTTCAGCATATGTTGTGTATGCAGGAACTGTTATTGAATCTGCTAACATTATTGAAAGATCAGAGATAAACCATTCTGGTCTATTCTCTGAAATCAATAAGCATCTGTCACCTTTATTTACATATTTTTTTAATTCACTTGAAAGATTATTGATTGACTCAAATGTTTGTTTCCAACTATAATTTTTTCCAAGCTCTCTAAGAGAAGATAATAATATTTTATTTTTATCTTTTTGTTTTTCATACTGACAAAAAAATAATTCAGGTAAGTTATTTATTTTTTTTAAATCCATATTTTATTGGTGGGCAAAGAGAGAATCGAACTCTCACAGTATTGCTACTATTGGATTTTGAGTCCAACGCGTCTACCAGTTCCGCCATTCGCCCTAATTTAATTGTCATTATTTTGTTTTAAAATAATAGTATAAGAAGAATTATTGTATTAAAAGAAAATATGTTCAAGAACCTTTATTTAAAATCAATTAAATTAGCAGGCCATAAAAGCTCAAAGTTTTTTTTAGGTTTTATTTCATTCATAGAAAGTTTTATATTCCCAATCCCACCTGATGTAATAATTATTCCTATGACGATTGCAAAAAAAGAAGAGTGGATTAAAATTGCTTTAATAGCTACAATCGGTTCTGTTCTGGGAGCTTGCTTAGGGTATTTTATTGGTTATGTTTTTTTTAATGAAATTGGATTAAAAATTTTTGAATTTTATAATGTAGATCCATCTTTTTGGAAAAACAAAGTTTCATCTGAAGGTGGAGTAATTGCTTGGATAACTTTGTTAGCAATAGCTGGATTTTCTCCTGTACCTTTTAAACTTTTAACTATTACTAGTGGATTTGTGAATTTTAATTTAGCATATTTTATTATTGTTGCTTTTTTAACTAGAGGTTTAAGATTTTTTTTAATTGCATTTTTAATTGGAAATTTTGGCCATACAATGAAATTATTAATTGAAAAAAAGTTATTAAAAATAAGTATGATTTTTTCTGTAATTATAATAATTTTTGCTTATTTAATTTACATATTTTTAAATAATTTTTTAGCATAATTTGATGAATAAAATTTTTGAAATTAAAAATTTTTATACAATAATTTTTATTATTTCCTTACTTTCACTGTTAATAGCATTGTATATTGAATTTTTTTTAGATTATAAACCATGCAAATTATGCATTTATCAAAGAATACCATATTTAATTGCAATTTTTATAACTTTCTTTGGCAGAACTTATTTGAAAAGTTTGATTTGGTTATATGCTTTATTATTAACTTTTTTTTCAAGTTTTTTACTTTCAGGATATCATTTTGGTATAGAGCAGGAAATATTTAGAGAATTTTCAGGATGCACTGGAGATTCAATTGGTATTATAGATAAAAACGAACTACTAAAATTACTAAATTCAGAGGTAAATAGTTGTAAAAATGTTGATTTTCGAATTTTTGGTTTATCTCTTGCGACAATAAACTTTTTGTTATCTTTTTTAATTTTTATATTAATTTTGAAAGTAGTTAAGAATGAAAAAAACAAACAAAAAAAAATTAGAAGAATTTATTAGAGTTGATCATGCAGGAGAGAGGGGTGCAATTAAAATTTATGAAGGACAGCTCTTAGCCTTAAAAACTGTAGTAAAAAATGATGAATTAAAAAATAAAATTGAAGAAATGCAAATCCATGAAAAAGAACATTGTGATTATTTTGAAAAAGAAATTAAAAAAAGAAATATTGAACCTACAAAATTTCTACCTTTATGGGATCTATTAGGTGTTGGGCTTGGTTTTGGATCTACTATAGCTGGAAAAAAAGCAGCTATGTTGTGCACCGCATCAGTTGAGGAAGTAATTGATGAACACTATCAAAATCAAATTAATCAATTAGAAAATGATGAGAAGGTTCTTAAAAGCAAAATAATCAAGTTTAGAAATGATGAACTTCATCACAAAGATATAGCATATGAAGAAGGAGCAACCAAAGATGGACTTTACTCAATAATGGACAAAATTATCAAAATTGGATCAAAAATTGCAATTCGTATTTCAGAGAAAGTTTAATTAAGGTTCTAGCTCGACATCCCAGTATAAATAATCTATCCAGCTTTTATGCAGAAAATTTGGTGGAAAATTTTTTCCATTTTTATGCAAATCCTCTGTTGTTGGTTGATATGGTTTTTGATTTAAAGTCATACCAGAAAATTTAAGCAAACGACCTCCTTTTCGAACATTGCAGGCTGAACAAGCTGTTACTACGTTGTGCCAGTCAGTTTTTCCACCTTTTGATCTTGGAAGCAAATGGTCAAATGTTAAATCTTTTTTATCTCCACAGTACTGACATGAAAATTTATCTCTTAAGAAAACATTAAATCTTGTAAAGTTTGGATTTGTTTGAGGTCTAATATAACTTTTTAAAGCAATTACACTTGGTAATTTCATACTAAATGATGGACTTCTAATTATCCTATCATAATAACTTACTATTGATACTCTATCTAAAAAAACTGATTTTATTGAGTCCTGCCAACTCCATAAAGAAAGTGGATAATAACTTAAAGGCCTATAGTCTGCATTTAAAACAAGTGCAGGAAATTTTTCTAAAGATGTAATAGTATCAAAAGAGTTATTCATCAGCTAAGACTAGCTTAATTATTTTTATTAATCAATGGTACAAAATATTTGTTAAAAATTTATTAAATATATAAGTTTTTTTTTATATAATTTAATGCAATACTTGAAGCTTCTATTGGAATATGGTGACCACAATTTTCTATCATTTTTGTTTCAATATTTACTTTATGTCTCATTAGAAAGTCTTTTGCTTCAAGTAAACGACTTGGTGGAACAACATCATCTCGATCACCATGAATCAAAAGCATTTTTGTTCTAGATTTAATTCTTTTAGAAATATTGTTTTCATCAATTATTTTTCCTGAAAACCCTACAATACAATTATAATTTTCTTCTGAAATTAAACCAAGATTTATAGACATCATACAACCTTGACTAAATCCTGAAATACAAATTTTATTATTATTTAAATTATATTCTGACTTAATTTCATTAATAAAAAAATTTAATTTTTTTTCTGCCTTAAATGTTTCTTCAAGAGTATAAACTGGATCATCTTTCTGTAAATCAAACCACTGAAAACCATTTGGATTAATTGGACATGTTTCATGTCCATTAGGACATATAAATATTGTTTCAGGTAGAAATCTTTTCCAATTTAATGTCACGGCACTTATATCATTGCCATCTCCTCCATAACCATGGAGTAAAATTATAGCATTTATAATATTATTACTTTCTGGTTTTATAATTTTTGTATCTAAACTAAATTTCATAAGTAAAAATTTTCAATCATATTTTTTAAGCCATTTAATAATATTTTCATCATCAAAATTCACAAATCCTATTACTCGAGCAAACTCTTCGCCTTGCTTATTTATAAATACTGTAGTTGGCAGTCCTCTTAACAAAAATTTTTTTGCTAGTTCAACGTCTTTATCAAAATATATTTTTAAATCATTTATTTTTAATTTTTTATAAAAATCCTTTGTTTTGGCAATATTATCTTTTCCAACATTAATAGGTATTATTTCCAAATTATTAAAAATTGGGTTTGTTTTTAACCTATTTAAAGATGGCATTTCTTCAATACATGGGGCACACCATGTTGCCCAAAAATTTATAATAATTAGCGAATTTTCAAAACTGTTTAGATTAATTGTTTCGTTGTTAACGTTTTTAAAATTTATTTTTTCAAGTTTTTTTGGATTTTTATGTATAACTAAATTCTTTAAATTTAGCTCTTGTATTGCATAAGATGAGCTTGATGATATTAGATATATAAAAACTAAAATAAATTTTAATGTTAATAATTTCATTCTAAAAGGTATAGTTACATAACATGGTACAAAATAAAAACAATAAAGCTGTTTGGAATACAAGAATAAAGAAAGATACATCAAGAATTTTTAAAAAAGTTGGTAGCTCAATTAGTGTAGATAAAAGATTATTTAAAGAAGATATCCAGGGATCAATCGCCCATGTTGAAATGCTTTTTAAACAAAAAATTGTATCATTCAAAATTAAAAATAAAATAATTTGGGGTTTAAATAAGATAAAAAATGAAATTATAAAGAAAAAGTTTAATTTTAATTCTAATCTTGAGGATATTCACATAAATATAGAAAATAGATTATTTGAAATTATTGGAGAAGATGCAGGGTATATTCACACAGGAAGATCAAGAAATGATCAGGTGATTACTGATCTTAAGCTATGGTTAAGAAGTTCAACTGTTAAAATTCTTAATCAGCTGAATAATCTAATAAAAATTATTATAAAAGATTCTGAAAAAAATGTTAAAACTATAATGCCAGGTTTTACACATTTAAAAAATGCTCAACCTATTTCATTTGCCCATTATTTATTAGCCTACGTCGAAATGTTTAATAGAGACAAGAAAAGATTTCAAAATAATTTAGAAAATTTATCAGAAAACCCTCTGGGAGTTGCTGCACTTGCAGGAACAAATTTTAACATTGATAGAAACTATACTTCAAAAAAGCTTAAATTTAAAAATCCAACAAATAATTCAATTGATACTGTCTCGGATAGAGATTTTGTACTAGATTTTTTATATTCTGTATCAGTTTGTTCTATACACATATCTAGAATGGCAGAAGAATTTATTATATGGAATTCTGATGCTTTTGGATTAATTAAGCTAAATGATAAGGTTGTGACAGGATCATCTATAATGCCTCAAAAAAAAAATCCTGATCCATTAGAATATTTAAGAGGAAAAACAGGAAGTAGTTTTGGTAATTTATTTTCTATGCTTACTATTTTAAAAGGATTGCCACTTTCTTATTTCAAAGATTTGCAAGATGATAAAGAATTAGTTTTTAATTCTTATGATCAAATAAAAAATTCAATTTTAATCCTTTCAGAAATATTAAAAAATTTTACTCCAAACAAAAAAAGAATGCTTGAATTAGCAAATATCGGTTACACCACATCAACAGATTTAGCAGATTATATTGTCATATCTTATGGCTTGCCATTCAGAAAAGCGTACAACATAACATCCAAAATTGTAAATTATGCTGAGTCTAAAAAAATGAGTTTAGATAAATTAACCTTAGAAGAGTTAAAAAAAATTGAACCTAAGCTTAATGAGGATATATTAAAAGTATTTAATTTAAAAAATTCAATAAAATCAAAAAAATCATATGGCGGTACTTCTTTTGAAAATATTAAGAAAATGATAAAAAAGTATAAGAAAGAATCAAAATGACAAAAAAAATTCTATTAATTATTATGCTTTTTTCTTTTGTTATTTCATGCGGAAAAAAAAGTGAGCCAAAATATAATGAAAGTAAAAATCAATATATTAATCAAATAAAAATAATTTAATGAAATATAAAAAAGGGCACTTCTATATAGAAAATGTCAGTGCTGAAAGAATAGCAAAAAAATTTGGAACTCCTGTATATGTTTATTCTTATGAAAAAATAATAAGCAATATATATAATTTTCAAAAAAATTTTAAAACTATAAATCCATTAATTTGTTTTTCAGTAAAGTCTAATTCAAACCTACAAATTTTGAATTTAATAAGTAAACTTGGTTTAGGCGCTGATGTAGTTTCAAAAGGAGAACTCGTAAGGGCTTTGAATGCTAAGATAAAACCAGAGAAAATAGTTTTTTCTGGTGTTGGCAAAACTATAGAGGAACTTAAGTTTGCAATAAGTAAAAATATTTTATTAATAAATACTGAATCAGAAAATGAAATTGTAGAAATTGAAAAAATTGCAAGAAAAAGTAAAAAAAAAATAAATATTGGAATAAGATTTAATCCAGATACTGATGCTAAAACTTTAAAGAATATTTCTACTGGTAAAAGAGAAAATAAATTTGGTTTAACAAAAGAAAAATTTTTATATCTTTTAAAAAAATATAAAAATTCAAAATTTGTTAATATTGATTGTCTAAGTGTACATATTGGAAGCCAAATTACGAGCCATGTACCTTATAAAAATATGTTAAATGCGGTTAATAAAATAATTCAAAATTCAAAATATAAGTTTAAGTACATAGATTTAGGTGGAGGGATGGGTATAAATTATGAAAATAACTCACATAAATTAAATTATTATAAATATAAAAATTTAATAAAATCTTTTTTAAAAAAAAATAATTCTAAAATTATTTTTGAACCAGGAAGATCTATTATTGGAAATGCTGGCTATTTAATTTCCAAAATAATTTATATCAAACATACTAAATCAAAGAATTTTGTAATTTTAGACTCAGCCATGAATGATTTAATAAGACCAGCTTTATACGGTGCAAAGCATAGAATTATACCTTCTAAACTAAATAACAAAAAAATAAAAAAAAAACATGAATTTGTTGGTCCAATATGTGAAACTACTGATAAATTCTTAAGCGTTGATAGGTATCAAAAAATAAATCAAAGAGATATAGTTTTAATTTGTGATGTTGGAGCTTATGGAATGGTTTTAAGTTCTAATTATAATTTGAGACCCAAGCCTCCTGAAATTTTAATAAACAAATCCTCAGCTAAAATTATAACAAAAAGACAAAAGTTAAATAATATAATTTAACTTTTAAAGACATGATTAACAGAATACTTTTTTTATTTTTCTTTTATTTTGGAACTGTTTTGGTTTGTATTTTTTTTATACCAGCCTTAATTCTTCCACAAAAAATTACAATTTATGGAGGCAAAATTCTTGGATTTTGGTCTAAATTTTGTTTAGAAACATTTTTATCAACAAAGGTTATAGTTAGAGGAAAAGAAAAAATTTTAAATAACAAAAAATTTTTTATTGCAAGCGCTCATCAATCACAATTTGAAACTTTTTTCTTGCAGTCAATATTTAATTCACCAGTTTTTATTTTAAAAAAAGAATTATTAAAAATACCAATTTTTGGTTGGCAATTAAAAAAAATAGGTTCAATTTCAATTGAAAGAAACAGAACTACTAAAGATAACCTAGGTTTCTCACATCAAATAAGAAAACACATAAACAATTCAAATAGACCATTAATTATATTTCCTCAAGCTACTAGGCTCGATGTATCAGATAGATCTCCATTTAAAAAAGGTGTTAAGAGAATTTATGAGGAGCTAAATATTTTTTGCCAACCCGTGGCTCTTAATTCTGGAAATATATGGCCAAAAAATGGAAAATTACAAATAAACAAAACATTAACCATCTCAATATTAGAACCTATAAGTCCAGGCATGAACTCTGATGAATTTTTAAATTTGTTACAAAATAATATATACGAAGAGATTGATAAAATATCTTAACCTTTCATAGGCATTACAACATATATACTATCAAAATCAGCAGGATCTTTAATCAAAGCAGGTGAACCTGTGTCCTTAAAATAAATTTCAATTTGATCACCATCTAATTGTGATGCTACATCAATTAAATACCTTGAATTAAAACTGATATCTAAATCATAATCGAATTTAACATTTAAACTTTCCTTTCCATCGCCACTGTTAGTATTATTCACAGAAAGGTTTAAAACATCTTTAGCTAAATTAAAATTTACTCCATCTTTCTTATCTAAAGAAACTGAAGCGACTCTATCCACAGAATCTAAAAATGATTTTAAATTAACTTGAAGCTTTTTTTGATTTTCTTTAGGTATAACCTGAACATAATTTGGAAATTTTCCATCAATCAATTTTGAGTTTGATGAAAAAAAATACCACTCAAATAATGTCTGGTTTCATCATTAGAAATAGAAAATTTACATTTATTTAAAAGTTTAAGTAAATTTTTTGAGTTAATTAAAAATTCATTTTTATTAAAATTTTCATCTGCTAATGGGAACTCTGATGGACTTATGCAATTCAGATTAAAATCTGATTTTTCAGATTCTAAATGAATTTTATTTTCTCCTGTACTTGAAAAAAGTATTTTTTTTCCTGCAGAAAATTTTCTTACAATATCATACATTATTGACGAGGAAGTGGTTGTCTTACCTTCTTCTAATATTTCTACATTTCTAATTTGATGTATAAATATTAAATCTAAATCAGTTGCAGTAATAGTTAGTATAGAATTAGAAGCATCAAGTAGCACATTTGACAATATCGGCAATGTACTTCTTTTTTCTATAATACCTTGGCAATAATTTAATGATTTTTGTAGATCTTGTTGATTTAAACTAAACTTCATTATCTTTTTTATATAAAATTTTATTTTTTAAATTATCTATATTGAAATTTAATTCTTTATCTTCTTGTCTCAATCTTTCGATTGTTTTTACTGAGTGAATAACTGTAGTATGATCTCTATTTGAAAATGCTCTACCAATTTCTGGTAAAGATTTTGAGGTAAGCAGCTTTGCAAGATATATAGCTGTTTGTCTTGGTCTAACTAAATATCTGGATCTTCTAGCTGATAACATTTCATTCTTACTTATTTTAAAAAATTTACAGACAATAGTTTGTATTGAATCTACTGTTACATTATTTTCTGATAAATTTATTAAATCTTTTAAAATTGCTTTTGTTTCAGCAAGTGAAGGTAATTTATTGTACACTCTAGAAAATGAAATTATTCTATTTAAAGCTCCAACTAATTCTCTTATGCTTGTTCTAATTTCAGAACTTAAAAATTTTTGTATTTCTTCAGAAATATCCAATGAAATTGAATGATTTAATTTTAGCTCTTCTAATTTAGCCTTAACAACTTTATAACGTAGTTCATAATCCGGGCTTTGAATGTCTACAACTAAACCACCTGCAAATCTGGATTTTATTCTTTCTTGTATTCTAGATAATTTATTTGGAGCTCTATCAGCAGAAACTATTACTTGAGAACCTTTATCAATAAGAGCATTAAAAGTGTGAAAAAATTCCTCTTGCATAGCCTCTTTTCCATTCATAAATTGAATATCATCTATTAATAGTACATCGGTATTTCTAAAATAGTCTTTAAATTTTACCATTTCGTTTGATTTGATTGATTTTACAAAATGATACATAAATCTTTCAGCTGAAATAAACATAATTTTTTTTTTTGATTTGAGCTCTAATCCAATTGAATTAAGCAAATGAGTTTTTCCCATACCAACTCCTCCATACAAATATAACGGATTATAATGTGAAAGATCTTCTGAAACTTTCTTAAATGCCTCAAAAGCTAACTTATTGCTTGTACCAATTACAAAATTCTCAAAGTTTTTATTTGGATCAATTCTATTATATTGAAAAAAGGAATCTTTAATGAATGAAATTTTTTTGCTTAAATCAACATCAGCTTTTTGAATTTCATTTTTACTATCATTTATTTCTTTTTTTTTATCATTAATTATAAATTCAATCCTAATGACTTCTTTCTTATGGGTTTTTACAATTTGTAAAATTTGATCAAGATATCTTGAGGTTATCCAATCTCGAATAAATCTAGTTGATACAGAAATTAGTATATAATTATTAAATTCTTCAATAAAATAAATTTTTTTAAGCCAAGATTCATATATATCATTTCCTAATTTTTCTTTCATATCTAATTGGATGTCATTCCAATTTAATCTTTTGGCAGAAAAATTATCGGATTTTTTAGTTGAAATGTTTTTCATGGAAGAAGTTCAATTAAAACCTATCAATAATTATTGCAATAAGTTTATTCTTTTTTTTTAAAAAAAATAAAATCTGCACTTGTAAAATTTTAAATTGAATTTGATTAGCGGTAAGATTGAATCTTAAATTAATTCATTGAAGAAAATTATTTTAAAAAAAATAAAATTAAATCTAGATATAGTATTTTTAAAAAATATTCTTTTATATTTAGTATAATATAAATTTTATATTAAAAGTTGTAATCCTTTTAATTTTAAAAATTTATTAAATTATATATAAAAATAATTAGACTACTTGAAGTTGATTTTATTCAACTATAAAGAGTTAATTTTTTTTGTTATTCTAGAAATATTCCTAGAAGCATTTTGTTTTTTAATTATACCAGTTTTGGCAATTTTCATTAACTCAGAATTTAGTTTTGGTAAAAAAGCCAGTGCATCTTTTTTATTTTTTTCTTCTATTATTGAATTCATCTTCTTAATAGCATTTCTAAATCTACTTTTTCTTGATTTGTTTACAATTGTTTGTCTAGTTATTCTTCTTATTCTTTTAATTGCTGACTTAGTATTTGCCATAGGCGCGTGGTATAACTTGCTAATTAGTAACGGTCAATAGCATAATTGATTATTTTTGACACAAATTACAAAAAAAAGTTGACCTATTTGATATAAAAAACTTAGATATTTTACCCTGGCAATTTTTTCTTGAACAATTTTTGTTTTCTTTACCATAAACTTTAAATTCATTTTGGAATAAACCAGTAACACCTTTTGTATTTTTAAAATCTCTTATTGAAGACCCTCCATATTTAATTGCTAAATTTAATATTAATTTTGAATATTTAACTAATTTATTAATCTCTTTATATGTAATATTTCTAGCAATTTTAAAAGGGTTAATTTTACAATAAAACAATATTTCGTTTGCATAAATATTTCCAATTCCAGATACAAAATTTTGATCAAGTAAAAAATTTTTTATATTTTTTTTTTTATTAAAAAATTTATTTTGTACATATTTTAAATTAAAATTTGAAGAAATTGCCTCAGGTCCTGATCTTTTGAAAAAATTCTTTAATTCTTTTTCATTTTTTAAAATTTTAAAAAAACCAAATCTTCTAGGATCGTTATATACAATCATAAATTTTGAAAATTTAATTTTTATATGGTTATGTTTTATTGGTAAAATTTTGGAATGATAAAAGCTCATGTTTGTTATTTTTTCATTTTTTTTATAATTAATTAAATGCAAAGTTCCAGACATTCCTAAATGTATTAAACAATAAATATAATTATCCAAAGTCAAAATTATATATTTTGAAAATCTAGAAACATTAATTATGGATCTGCCCTCTAAAATATTTTCAAAATTTTTTTCAACTTTAAACCTTAAATTTCTATTCGAAATAATAATTTTTTTAATTTTTTTATAGTTAACCTTATTTTTAAGTGATCGTTTTACTATTTCTACTTCTGGCAATTCTGGCATTTAAGATTATATTATTATTTAAAATAAAATATTAAACTATGAATCAAATTCTCCAACAGAAAAAGGGGTTAGTTAAAGATGTTTTTAATAAAGTCTTTAAAAAATATGATTTAATGAATGACTTGATGTCTTTAGGAATTCATAGAATTTGGAAAAAAAACCTAATTCAAATGATGAATCCTTCTAATAAAAAAAAGCTTATAGATGTTGCTTGTGGAACTGGGGATATAACTAAGTTATTTATTGAAGCTACAAACAAAGAATCTACAATTTTATGTGTTGATCAAAATATTAATATGATCAAAGAATGTAAGAAAAATTTTAAAAATTATAAAAATATAAAATGGAAAATATCTGATGCAGAAAGATTAAATGTTCCTGATAACAGTTTCGATTTTTATACCATAAGCTTTGGTCTTAGAAATACTAGAGATATAAATAAAACTTTAAAGGAAGCATATAGAGTTTTAAAAAAGGGTGGTAGATTTATGTGTTTAGAGTTTTCTAAAATTGAAAACAATAATTTAGATACTTTATACAAAAATTATTCAAAATTAATTCCTAAAATTGGTAAAATAGTAGTTGGTGAAAAAAAACCTTACGAGTATTTAATTAAAAGTATTGAGAATTTTATTAACCAAAAAGAACTAATTGAAAAAATGAATCAAAATAATTTTAAAAATTGTGAATATAGAAATCTAAGTGGAGGAATAGTTGCAATTCACTCAGGCTGGAAAATTTAATGATAAAAAAATTAATTATTTTATTTAAAATAGCTAGAAAATTAGCTTTATCAGATGCTTTAAAAGTTATTTCAAAATTTCATCAACCACCACTTATAATTAAAATTTTTTTAAACTTACTTTCAATTTCTTTTTCCAAAAATAACCATCGGTCTAGTAAATCAACTGATGAAGAAAAACTATGTACTTCTATTCAAGGAATGGGAACAACATTTATTAAATTAGGTCAATTTTTATCCACTAGGCCTGATATAATTGGTGATGACTTATCTTCACAGCTTGAAAAACTTCAGGATCGTTTACCGCCATTTTCGACCTATGAAGCTAAAGAAATAATCAAAAAAAATCTAGGAAGTAAAATATTTGATTCAATAATCAATTTTGGAGAGCCTCTTGCGGCCGCATCAATAGCTCAAGTTCATAAAGCTCAAATAAATGATGATGGTGTTATAAAAGATGTTGCTATTAAAATCTTGAGACCTAACATTAAAAAAACTTTTAATGATGAAATAGATGCTTTAATGTTGTTAGCATATTTTATTGAAAGCTTAATTTCTAAAACAAAAAGACTTAAACTTGTTGAAGTAGTTTTTTTGTTAAAAGAAATTACTAATCATGAAATGGATTTAAGATTCGAGGCAGCTGCAGCAAATGAATTTGCTGAAAATACAAAAAATGATGTAGGTTTTTATGTTCCTAAAATATACTGGAATTTTACAAGCGAAGAAATTTTAACTTTAGATTGGATCGATGGAGTTTCTATCAGAGAAAAAGAAATTTTAGAGTCTAAAAAAATCAATATAGAAAATCTTGCAACAGATATAATTCAACACTTCTTAAGACATGCTGTTAGAGATGGTTTCTTTCATGCAGATATGCACCAAGGAAACCTATTCATAGATGACAATGGAAGGATAATACCAATTGATTTTGGAATTATGGGAAGAATGGATAAACTAAATAGACGATACTTAGCAGAAATACTGTATGGATTTGTTAAAAGAGATTACAAAAAAGTTGCAGAAGTACATATCTTAGCTGAATTGGTTCCTAATAATGTTAATGTTGGTGAATTAGCTCAAGCATTAAGATCTATAGGTGAACCTATTTTTGGACAATCTGTTAAGGATATTTCGGGAGGAAAATTGTTAAAACAATTATTTGATGTTACTGAAAAATTTAATATGCAAACTCAACCTCAGTTATTGCTTCTACAAAAAACAATGGTTGTAGTTGAAGGGGTCGCTAGAAAACTAAACCCTAACACAAATATTTGGGAAACATCAAAACCAGTTTTAGAAAAGTGGCTTAAAGAAACCAAAGATCCAATTAATAATTTAACTGAAACTTTGAAAGATTCTGCTGAAGTATTGAAAAAAATTCCTGAACTTCCAAAAATAATGGACAAAGCAAATCAAGCATTAACTTTTATGGCTAGCGGAAAAATACCTCAGGAATCTAATTCTTTTTCGGCATTAAATGAAAAAAAACTAGAAATGAAATCATTTAGAAATCAAAGTATTATTGGATTATTATTACTTGTATTTCTTGGAGTCATAGTATTCTAATCTGCCAATGACAAATTTAAATAAAAAAAAAATCCTATTAATAATATGTGGTGGTATTGCAGCTTATAAAAGTTTGGAAGTTATTAGACTTTTAAAAAAGCATGGCTCAAGTGTAAAAACAATTCTTACAAATAATGCAAAAAATTTTGTAACACCACTTTCTGTAGCATCTTTATCTCAAGAAAAAGTTTATACAGATTTATTTAATTCAGATAATGAATCTGAAATGGATCATATTTCATTATCAAGATGGGCAGATTTAATTTTAATAGCTCCAGCAACTGCAAATACAATTTCAAAAATTAGTTTTGGATTATCTGATGATTTAGCCTCAACTGTTGTTTTTGCTTCTGACAAAAAGATCTTTATTGCACCTGCAATGAATGTACGAATGTGGGAACATAAATCAAACAAAAATAATTTAAAAAAATTAATTGATTTTGGTCATGAAATAATTGGACCTGATATTGGTGAAATGGCTTGTGGAGAATACGGTAAAGGAAAAATGTCTGAGCCAGAGGCAATTATAAATTATATAAGAAATTATTTCAAAAAATTAGAAAATAATAAAAAGTTTAAAGCACTTGTAACTGCAGGACCAACTCATGAATATATTGATCCTGTAAGATTTATAACAAACAAATCTAGTGGCAAGCAAGGTTATGAAATTGCAAAATCTCTAAGTGAAAATGGTTTTGATACAACTTTAATATCAGGACCAGTAAATTTAAACTCAATTAAAGGTGTAAATTTAATAAAAGTTAAATCGGCTGATGAAATGTTAGAAGCAACTTTAAATAATCTACCAACAGATGTTGCAATTTTCTCAGCTGCTGTTGGAGACTTTAAAATAAAAAATAGTAAAAAAGATAAAATAAAAAAAGATAAAATTTCTGAACTTTCTTTAGAAAAAAATACTGATATTTTAGGGCATATTTCAAATCATAATTCTCTTAGACCAAAATTAGTAGTTGGTTTTGCAGCTGAAACAAATTCTCTTAAAAAAAATTCTTTAAAAAAATTATCTGAAAAAAATTGTGATTGGATAATCGCTAACGATATATCTGAAAATGATATAGGTTTTGAGTCAGACTTCAATAAAGTTTCAATATATTATAAAAATAATTCTGAAGAAAATCTTCCAAAAATGAAAAAGTCGAGTCTCGCTAATGAAATAGTTAATAGAATAATTTCTCAGTTAAATTAATGGTTAAAGTTTTAGTTAAAAGGCTTAATTCAAAAGTTAAATTACCCGAATACAAAACTAGCGGATCTTCAGGCATGGATTTGATGGCGTGTCTTGATAGTCCAATAAAAATTGTACCTAATTCTCTAGAATTAATTCCAACAGGTCTGTCTATTGCAATGCCAGAAGGTTTGGAAATACAAATAAGACCTAGATCAGGACTTGCTGCAAAATCTAATATAGGGATATTAAATACTCCCGGAACTATTGATAGCGATTATAGAGGTGAATTAAAAATAATATTATTTAACCATGGAAATGAAGATTTTATTGTAAATAACAACGATAGAGTGGCTCAAATGGTATTAGTGCCCATACTAAAAATGGAACTTGAAGAAGTAGATCAATTACCTAAGTCCATAAGAGGATCGGGTGGTTTTGGATCAACTGGTAAATGAAAAATATTTTAAATAAAAAGTTGGTTGAAAGATATTCTAGACAAATAGTTTTAAAAAATGTTGGGCCATTAGGACAAAAAAAAATAATAAATTCAAAAGTTCTAGTAGTTGGAGCAGGAGGATTAGGTTGCCCTGTAATTGATTATTTAAGTAGGGCAGGTGTTGGTAATATTGGGGTTGTGGATAACGATAAAGTAAATATTTCTAATATTCATAGACAGTCAATTTATAGTTCTAAAGATATAGGAA
This sequence comes from uncultured Pelagibacteraceae bacterium, assembly GCA_902604265.1. GTDB lineage: Bacteria > Pseudomonadota > Alphaproteobacteria > Pelagibacterales > Pelagibacteraceae > Pelagibacter. Next base: position 55,645 of record CACKXX010000001.1, read on the forward strand.
AGTTTAAAGTTAATGTTGTAAAAAGAAAGATTAAATTGATTAACCCACAAGTCAATATAAAAACTTTTAGGGTTAGAATTGAAAAAAAAAATATTGAAAAAATATTAAAAAATTATCATTTTATTATTGATGGATCTGATAATTTTAAAACTAAATTTTTATTAAATGAATACTCCTTAAAATATAAAAAAGTTTTAATTGTGGGTGCAATTAGTAAAATGGATGGACATATTTTTACTTTTAATTTTAAAAATAAAAAAGAAACATGTCTTAAATGCTTTTATCAAAGTGAGCCCTCGGACGAAATATTAAATTGTGAATATGAAGGTATATTGGGACCTGTGGCAGGAATAGTTGGTAATATTCAAGCAATAGAAGTTTTAAAGAAAATTTTGAATTTAAGCAAAGAATCAAATAATAAAATCTTAATTTTAGATTTACTTAATTTAAATTTTAGAAAAGTGCAGTTTAATAAAAAAAAAAGTTGTATATGCAAAAATTTTTAATAATAATATTTTTTTTATTATTAAACTCGTCTAGCGTTGTATCTAAAGAAAATAATTATTTCCTTTCTTTAAAAAAAAATAAAGTTTATGTCAGATATGGTCCAGGTAAAAATTATCCCATAAAATATATTTATAAGAAAAAATTTTTACCAATTAAAGTAATTGATAAAAAAGATAATTTTAGAAGAATAATAGATCATAAAAAAAATAGTGGTTGGATACATCGAATTATGCTTAGAAAACTCAATTCATTGATTATTCTTGAAGAAAAAATTGTTTTCAAAAAAAATAGTAAATTTTCAAAACCTTTAGTAAAATTAGAAAAAGGGAGGTTAGTAATTATAAAAAAGTGTGAAGTTAATTGGTGTAAAATTGAAACTGGAAATTATTCTGGATGGATTGATACAAAAAATGTTTGGGGAATTTAATTAAATTTTATTTAAATCAAAACGATCTAAATTCATAACTTTAGTCCATGCAGAAACAAAATCATTTAAGAATTTTTCATTTGAATCGTCTGTAGCATAAACTTCAGATAGTGCTCTTAATTGAGAATTAGATCCAAATATTAAATCTGCACGCGTTGCTCTCCATTTTACTCTTTTTGTTTTTCTATCTATTCCCTCAAAAAACTGTTCTTCTTTATCTATTTCTCTCCAGGTAGTTTTCATATCTAATAGATTAACAAAGAAATCGTTGGTTAATGATCCAGGTTTTTTTGTAAATACACCATAATCTGAACCATCATAATTAGTATTTAATACTCGCATACCTCCAATTAAAACTGTCATTTCTGGACCAGTTAATCCAAGAAGTTGAGCCTTATCTATCAACATTTCTTCAGCTGAATTAGTAGGGATACCTTTTCCATTAGTATATCCTTTTGCATCCAGCTTAATATAGTTTCTAAAACCGTCTGCTATGGGCTCAAGAAGATTAAATGAATTTTTGTCTGTTTGATCTTGTTTTGCATCACCCCTTCCTGCTTTGAATGGAACTTTAATTTTTTTACCACTTTTTTTAGCAGCATTTTCAATACCAACTGATCCTCCTAAAACTATTAAGTCTGCTAATGAAACCGATTTGTTTTTTGAATCAAATCCTTTTTTAATTTTATTTAAAATTCTTATTACAGCAGACAATTTTGAAGGATTATTAACTTTCCAGTCTTTTTGAGGTTCAAGAGCTATTCTAGCTCCATTAGCTCCTCCTCTTTTATCTGATCCTCTAAAAGTTGATGCAGATGCCCATGCAGTCGTAACTAATTGAGAAACAGATAAACCAGATTTAGATATTTTTTTCTTTAACAACTCAATATCTTTATTTTTAAGTCTATATTTATTTTTTGGTATTGGATCTTGCCAGATTAAATCCTCTTTTGGAACATCAGAACCAAGATAATTTGCTTTTGGACCCATATCACGATGAGTAAGTTTGAACCAAGCTTTTGCAAATGCATCGGCAAATTCATTCGGATTTTGATGAAAATGTTTTGAAATTGGACCATATTTAGGATCTAATTTTAATGAAAGGTCAGTAGTTTGCATCATTGGAAGATTTTTTTTAGATCTATCATGAGCATCTGGGGTCATTTCTATATCATGTCCATTCCTTTTAGGTTTCCATTGATGTGCTCCTGCAGGGCTTTTAGTTAATTCCCAATCATAGCCAAATAAATTATCAAAATATCCCATATCCCATTTAATCGGGTTTGAAGTCCATGCACCCTCAATACCGCTGCTAATAGTATCTACTCCTAAACCGCTTTTGTAGTTACTATTCCATCCAGTTGCTTGATCTTGAATCTTTGAACCTTCTGGCTCAGGACCTTTATGTGACTCTGGTGCAGCACCATGAGATTTTCCAAATGTATGTCCCCCTGCAACTAATGCTACCGTTTCATAATCATTCATTGCCATACGTCCAAAAGTTTCTCTAATATCATGAGCAGCTAAATAAGGATCTGGATTAGCATCAGGTCCTTGAGGATTAACATAAATTAATCCCATATGTGACGCTCCTAAGGGGTTTTCTAGTTCTCTTTTTCCACTATATCGATTTACTCCAAGCCATTCTTTTTCAGATCCCCAATAAATATCCTCTTCTGGCTCCCATATATCTTCTCTTCCAGCTCCAAAACCAAAAGTTTTAAAACCCATTGACTCTAGAGATATATTTCCAACAAGTATAAATAAATCTGCCCAAGATATTTTTTTTCCATATTTCTTTTTAATAGGCCATAGTAAAAGCCTTGCTTTATCTAAATTTACATTATCTGGCCAACTATTTAATGGAGCAAATCTTTGATTGCCAGTTCCAGCACCACCTCTTCCATCTCCTGTCCTATAAGTTCCTGCAGCATGCCAAGCAAGACGAATAAAAAATGGACCATAATGACCATAATCTGCCGGCCACCAATCTTGCGTATCGGTCATCAATTTATGAAGATCTTTTTTTAATGCTTTAAAGTTAAGTTTTTTAAATTCTTTTTTGTAATTAAATTTTACTCCCATTGGATTTACCAATGATGAATGTTGACTTAAAATTTTCAAATTTAGGCTATTAGGCCACCAATCTTTATTTGTTTGTCCTTTGCCTGTTGGATGTTTTGGTGGTGTTCCTACACCAGTAAAAGGACATTTTGATTGTTCTTTAGAAAATTCATTACTCATTCTAATAATTTATAATGATTCTAAAGTAGTGTCAATACAGCAGAATTGTCTCAATTCGATTTTTATACAATTTAAAAATTTTGTAATATTTTTGAGATTAATTACTATTTTCAATTTTAACTAAAACTTCTATAGAATTAATTTTTTTCCCGGGTATTCTTTTTTTTATCTTAATATTATGAACATCCTCATTTTTTAAATCTATAAGTTCATTAGTATTTACATCAAGAAAATGATGGTGATTTGAAGTGTTTGTATCAAAATAACTTTTTTCTCTATCAACTGATATTTCTTTTAAATATCCTTTTTCTTTAAATGAATGGACTGTATTGTATATAGTGGCTAAGGAAATTTTTTCATAAGTTTGTTTTTTTAAAATTTTAAAAATATCACTAATTGTAAAATGAAAAGTTTTTTTTCTATTAAATAATAATTTGCAAATTTTTATTCTTTGTTTGGTTGGTCTTAGCCCGGAAGACCTCAATTTTTCAATAAATATTGTGTTATTATCCATTTTTCGCCAAATTTATAACAAACCTAAAATATTTGTATATTGTAATTTTAATAAATAAAGTATTAAAGATCTATATTTATGGAAAAAAAATCATCATATAGTTATAAAGAATTAATTAATTGTGGAAATGGAGAACTTTTTGGGCCTGGAAACGCCAAATTACCTCTTCCTCCAATGCTTATGTTTGATAGAATAACAGAAGTTAAAGAAGATAATGGCGCTTTCAAAAAAGGCTCTATTACTGCTGAGCTGGATATAAAAGATAATCTTTGGTTTTTTGATTGTCATTTTAAGGAAGATCCAGTTATGCCTGGATGCCTTGGTCTTGATGCAATGTGGCAGCTAGTAGGGTTTTATCTGGGATGGCTTGGCAATCCTGGGAAAGGAAGGGCTCTAGGAGTTGGTACTGTAAAGTTTACTGGTGAAGTATTAAAAAGTGTAAAAAAAGCAAAATATATAATTGATATGAAAAAAATTATGTCACCAGGTGGAACAACAGTTGGTTTGGCAAATGGTATTTTATTAGCTGATGAAAAAAAAATTTATTCAGCGGAAAATTTAAAAGTGGGATTATTTAAATAATGAAAAGGGTAGTAGTAACTGGTATTGGGATCGTATCTTGTTTAGGAAATAATCAAGAAGAAATTTATAGATCTTTATTAAATTCAAAATCTGGAATTACTTTTTCTGAGGAATACAAAGAATATAATTTAAAAAGTAATGTTCATGGTAAACCAAATATTAAACTTGAAGATCATGTTGATAGAAAGTTTATAAGATTTATGGGTCCTGGATCAGCGTACAATTATATTTCTATGGTTGAAGCAGTTAAAGATGCAGGACTAGAAGAAAAAGATGTAAGCAATGTTTCAACTGGAATGATTATGGGATCTGGTGGACCATCAATTGCAAATGTTATTTTGGCAGCTGACAAAACAAGAGAAAAAAATCCAAAAAAAATGGGACCATTTGTAGTTCCAAGAACTATGTCTAGCACTGCATCTGCTACTTTAGCGGTACCTTTTAAAATTAAAGGAGTTAATTACACAATTAGTTCCGCATGTGCAACTAGTGGACATTGTATTGGAAATGCAATGGAATTAATCCAACTTGGAAAACAAAATATTATCTTTGCTGGAGGAAGTGATGAAGTTCACTTTGCAATGACTGCCATGTTTGATGCAATGACCGCTCTATCTTCAAAGTACAATGATACACCAGAAAAAGCATCTAGACCTTACGATAAAACTAGAGATGGTTTTGTTATCTCAGGTGGGGGTGGAGTTGTAGTTTTAGAAGAATATGAACATGCAAAAGCAAGAGGTGCAAAAATTTATGCTGAGTTAACTGGTTATGGAGCAACTTCAGATGGATATGATATGGTAGCTCCATCTGGAGAAGGAGCTGTAAGATGTATGCAAATGGCCTTAAAAACTAGTAAAAATAAAGTTGATTACATAAATACACATGGAACTTCAACACCAGTTGGAGATATTACAGAACTAAAAGCTGTTGGAGAAGTTTTTAAAGATAATGTACCTAAAATAAGTTCTACAAAATCTCTTTCAGGTCACTCATTAGGAGCAACTTCAGTACATGAGGCTATTTATAGTTTGATAATGATGAAAAATAATTTTATTTCAGCTTCAATAAATATTAATGATATGGATGATGAAGCAAAGAAATATCCAATAGTTACTAAAGTTGAAAAAGATGTAACTTTGAATTCTATTATGTCTAATAGTTTTGGATTTGGAGGAACTAACGCAACTTTACTTTTTGAAAAGGTTTAATTTATGAGTTTAATGAAAGGTAAAAAAGGATTAATCATGGGTGTAGCTAATGAAAGATCTATTGCCTGGGGTATTTCACAAAAGTTAGCAGAAGCAGGAGCTGAATTGGCATTTACTTATCTGGGTGATGCCTTAAAAAAAAGAGTGGTTCCTTTAGCCGAGAAATTAAATTCAAATGTAACATTTAGTTGTGATGTTGAAAAAAAAGATGAAGTAATAAAACTTTTTGAAGACATAAAATCAAAATGGGGTCAAATTGATTTTGTTGTTCATGCAGTCGCATTTTCAGATAAATCAGAATTATCAGGTGAATATTTAAATACTACTAGAGAAAATTTTTTAAGAAGTATGCTAATTTCATGCTTTTCATTTACTGAAGTTGCAAAAGAAGCTTCCAAAGTAATGAATAAAGGAGGAAGTATGCTTACATTAACCTACGAATCTAATAAAGCTATTCCAAATTACAATGTGATGGGAGTTTGTAAGTCTGCACTTGAGGCAAGTGTTAAATATCTAGCTAGAGATTTAGGGTCAAAAGGAATTAGAGTTAATGCAATAAGTGCTGGACCAATTAAAACTTTAGCGGCATCTGCAATTGGAGATGCAAAATTTCTTTATAAATGGAATGAGGATCATTCTTTCTTAAAAAGAAATGTAGACATTCATGATGTTGGAAACTCTGCTTTATATTTATTAAGCGATCTTGGAGGTGGTGTTACTGGTGAAATTCACTATGTAGATGCCGGTTACAATAAAGTAGGAATGCCTGATCCAAAAAATATAACTTAATTTTATGTCTAAAAGATACAGTGGTAAATCTTTTAAAGATTCAAGTGTTATGAAAAAAGCAAAACTTTCCTTTAAAGAAAAGAGAAAACTAAAAAGAGAAAAAAAAAAGAATAAATAATGTTAATATTGGTTTGGTTTGTAGTTTGTATTATATTTTATTTTGTTCAATTTCTTTTAGGAAATTCAGGACATGCACTAGAAGTATTTGCTGTCTTAAGTGCAATAGCTATCTTTATAATTAGTAAAATTAGATTCAAAATTAAGTAATCAGCAACAGCTACAATTTTTTTTATTTTTTAATTTGCTATCAGTTTTTAAACTAAATTGCTGCTTGTTTGATAGATAGTTTTACTTTACCTCTATCAAAGCCAATAACCTTAACTTTAACTGCATCGCCTTCTTTTACTACATCAGTTACTTTAGCTACTCTTTTATTAGCAAGTTCTGATATATGAACAAGGCCATCTTGTTTACCTAAAAAATTAACAAATGCTCCAAACTCCATAATCTTTATAACTTTCCCATTATAAATTTTATTCATTTCTGCTTTAGCAGTAAGATCTTTAATAAACTGCATTGCTTTATTTCTCGACTCTTCATCTGGCGCAGCAACCGTTACAATGCCTTCATCGTTAACATCAACTTTGGCACCTGACTTATCAACTATTTCTCTGATAGTTGCTCCACCTTTTCCAATAACAGTTGCAATATCTTTTTTATCTACAGTTATTTTTTCCATTTTTGGAGTGTGCTTACCAACATCATCTCTTGATTTATTTAAAGCTTTATTCATTTCACCTAAGATGTGAATTCTTCCATCTTTGGCTTGTTTTAAAGCTTGTTCCATTATTTCAAATGTAATTCCTGTAATCTTAATATCCATTTGAAGAGATGTAATACCGTCTTTGGTTCCAGCAACTTTAAAATCCATATCACCTAGATGGTCTTCGTCTCCAAGAATATCTGATAATACACTAAAATCATCACCTTCTTTAATTAAACCCATTGCAATACCTGCAACCGGTTCTTTTATTGGAACACCGGCATCCATTAATGCTAATGAAGTACCACAAACTGTTGCCATTGATGATGAGCCATTCGATTCTGTAATTTCTGACACAATTCTAAATGTGTAAGGAAAACTCTCCTTTGATGGTAAAGATGAATTAATAGCTCTCCATGCTAGTTTACCATGACCAATTTCTCTTCTTCCTGTTCCGATTCTTCCAATTTCACCAACTGAGAATGGAGGAAAGTTATAATGAAGCATAAACCTTTCCCTTTGAAGGCCTTCTAAACTTTCAATTCTTTGTTCATCATCTGAAGTTCCAAGTGTAGTTGTTACAATTGCTTGAGTTTCACCTCTAGTAAATAATGCTGAACCATGTGTTCGTGGTAAAATTCCAACCTCACACATGATAGGTCTTACATCTGAAAGCCCTCTTCCATCGATACGATTTTTATTTTTTAATATATCTGTTCTGACTATTCTTTTTTCTAAATTTTTAAGTTCAGAGTTTACATCTAAATCTGTAAAATTTTCATTTTCTTCAAATATTTTTTTAGCTTTGTCTGTTATTTCTGATATTAAATTTGATCTTTCTTGTTTATCTTTGATTGAAAAAGCTTTTTTTAATTCATCTGTGAACTCATCCTCAATTTTTTTCTTTACTTCGGAAAGATCTTTTTTTTCTAAAACCCAGTCAGTTTTTTTGCATTCTTTAGCAAGTTCTTCTATCATATTAATTACCGGAACAAAATTTTCATGGCCAAATTTAACTGCATTTAACATTTCTTCTTCAGTTAAACCGCTTGCTTCTGACTCAACCATTAAGACTGCATCTTTTGTACCAGCTACAACAAGATCTAATTTTGAATTTTCTAATTCTTTTTTTGATGGATTAAGAACATATTTTCCATCAATATAACCAACTCTAGACGCTGCGATAGGACCCATAAATGGCATCCCTGAAATAGCTAAAGCTGCTGATGAAGCAATGATTGATAATATATCTGCTTCATTTTCTTTATCGTAAGATATTACTGTTGGAAGTAATTGTACTTCATTTTTAAACTCATCTGGAAACAAAGGTCTTATAGGTCTATCAATTAACCTTGAAATTAGTGTTTCATTTTCAGTTGGTCTTGCTTCTCTTTTAAAATAACCACCAGGAATTTTTCCTGCTGCATAATATTTTTCTTGATAATTTACTGACAATGGAAAGTAATCCATATCTGGATTTACTTTTTTTGCACCAACAGCAGTTGCTAAAACAACTGTTTCTCCACATTTTGCAATTATTGCACCATCTGCTTGCCTTGCAATTTTACCTGTCTCTAAACTTATTTTCTTTCCCTTTAATTCGATTTCTTTTTTAATTATTTTAAACATTTACTTCTACTTCCTTATATTTAATTTTGATATTACGTTCTGATAAGATTCTAGCTTATTTTTTTTTAAATAATCTAATAATTTTTTTCTTCTATTTACTGCTTTTAATAAACCTACAGAGGAGTGTTTATCTTTTTTAAATTTTTTTATGTGACTTGATAAATTTTCAATTTTATCAGTCAGCTGTGCTATTTGAACTTCAGAAGATCCTGTATCCTTATCATGAATAGCTAGTTCTTTACTTTTTTTAGTCATTTTTTTTCCTTATTTATTTGTTTGTTTTATTAAATTTTCAATTTTTTCAGCATAATCAAAAGATTCATCCTTAACAAACAGAAGTTTTGGTAAGTATTTCATAGTTATTTTTTTTGATAAAACTTTTCTAATTACAAATGAAAATTCTTTCAGCTTTTCAACTATTTCCTTTGAATTTTTTCCGCCTAAGGGCAATACAAATGCTTTAGCAATTTTAAGGTCTTGGCTCATTCTTACTTCGGTAACAGTTATTTCTCTTGTCTCTAAATTAGATATCTTTGCTTCTTCTCTTATAAATATCATACCTAAAGCTTGTTTAATCATTTCTCCAACTCTTAATTGTCTTTGTGAAACTGGTTTTCCTAATTTGCTCATAAAATTATATTGTTCTCTCTGTTATCGTTGAATTATATACTTCAATAATATCTTTTTTTTGGAAATCATTAAAATTTTTTATTGTAATCCCACATTCTAAGCCTTCAGATACTTGTTTTGCTTGATTTTTTTCTCTAAATATTGAACCAATTTTTCCATTAAAAATAATTGTGCCATCACGTATAATTCTAACATTAGAATCTTGTAAGATTTCTCCTTCAATAACTTTTGATCCAGCAACTTTTCCAACTTTTGATACTTTAAATATCTGAAGAATTTCAGCTGAACCAATAATTTTTTCTTCTACATCTGGGGTTAGTAAACCTGACATTTTATTTTTAATAAAATCTAATAATTCATAAATAATATTATAAGAATTAATATCTATTTTTTCTCTTTCGGCTGCTTTTTTTGCTTCTTTGCTCGGTTTAACATTAAAAGCTATCAAAATAGCATTAGAAGCTTTTGCTAAAGATACATCTGTTTCTGTAATCATTCCTATATCAGACAAAATTATTTTTGGCTTTACTTCAGCATGTTTTATTTGTGAAATAGCATTTTTGATTGCTTCGGAAGAACCATGAACATCAGATTTAATAATTATATTTAACTCTTCTGAAGTCTTGTCTTTAAAAGCTGAGTCTTGTGTTACAAAAGTTAAAGGGTTTTTGCCTGCTTGGTTTTCTTGAATTCTTGCCTCACATAATGATTTGGCTTCTTTTTCATTTTCCAGAACAAGAAAATCGTCACCAGCTTTTGAGGCACCATTTATACCTAGAACTTCTATTGGAGTTGATGGATCTGCTTCATTAATACTTAAGCCTTGATCATTAATTAAAGCTCTTACCTTTCCCCAATGTAATCCACTTACAAAATAATCTCCTTTTTTCAATGTTCCAGAGGTTACAATTATATTTACTATTGGTCCCCTTCCTACATCAATTTTTGACTCCATTACAACTCCATTTGACTTTAAATCATAATCAGTTTTTAAATCCAATAATTCAGCCTGTAACAAAACAGATTCGATTAGTTTATCCAAATTTTTCTTAGTTTTAGTTGATATTTCTACCATTAAAGTATCTCCAGATAACTCTTCAGCTATTAATTCGTGTTCTAATAACTGATTTTTTATTTTTTGCGGATCAGCTTCTGGAAGATCACACTTATTGATTGCTACAACGATTGGAACTTTTGCAGCCTTTGCATGCTTAATCGATTCAATGGTTTGAGGCTTCACTCCATCATCTGCTGCTATAACTAAGATAACTAGATCAGTTAATTTAGATCCTCTTGCTCTCATTTCGGTAAAGGCCGCATGTCCTGGAGTATCAATAAAAGTAATTTTATTTGAATTATAAACTATCTGATATGCACCTAAATGTTGTGTAATACCTCCAAACTCTCCAGATACAACATTTGTCTTTCTTAAAACATCTAAAACTGAAGTTTTACCATGATCAACATGTCCCATAACTGTAACTATTGGTGGCCTAATTTTTAAATTTTTTGATTTAATTTCTTTAATTTTTTTTATTTTTTCTTCTGCTTTTTCTTCTTTAATTGGATTATGCCCAAATTCTTGTACAAGGTATTCTGCTATATCAGAGTTAATGCTATGATTAATTGTTGCAGTAACTCCCATTGTTAACAAATGTTTAATTAAATTGCTTGACTGTTCAGCCATTCTATTTGCAAGCTCTCTTATTGTTATTACTTCAGGTATGTTGACATCTCTTTTTACTGGTTTTAAATCTTCAATATTTTGATTTTTATTAAGTTCTTTATTTTCTTTTTGTTTGGCTCTTTTTAATGAAGCTAAACTTCTTGCTTTAAACTCAATATCATCTTCACTTAATGCTCTAGAAACGGTTAGCTTTAGTTCTCTTCTTTTTGAACCAATTTTACCTTTCTGAATATTTTCACCTTTTAATCTTTTCGTTGCTCTTTGTTCTGCTAATTTTCTTTTTTCAAAGTCATTTACTGCGGATGGTTTTTTAATTATAGGATCTCTTGGAATAAAGTTAGTTTTAGCCTTGTTATACGTATTTCTTTGATTGGTATTTTTTGAAAAAGATGGTTTTGATCCAAATCTATTATTTTTTTTTTCAATTACTACAGAGTTCTTGCCTTGCGATTTTGCTAATTCAATATTATTTATTGTTTTCTTTGAACTTCCAGAAATAGTTAACTTTAATTTTTTCTTTTCCATGCCTCATCTCTCAATCTTTATAAATTTTTTCTCTAGCCGACATAATTAAATCATCAGACTCTTTTTTAGAAAGAGCAAAATCTTCCAAATATCCTTTAATTTTAATCCTCTCTCCCTTCACAATATCATACGCTCCTGTAAGTTCATCTGAGGATAAGTCAGCAAAATCTGATAGTTTTAAAATATTTTGTTCTCCTAGTGTAACTAACATTCCAGGTGTTAAACCTTTATGATTAATTAATTCACTTTCAAGGCCTAAATCTTTTATTTTATTATTTATTTCCATTTGATCTTTTTGATGAAACTCTTTAGCTCTTTCAATTAATTCTTTAGCAGTATCTTCTTCAATTCCTTCAATTTTTGTCAAATTTTCAATTGATCCATCCTTTATATCATCTATAGAAGAATATCCTTCAGCAACCAGCAACTGACCTAAAGTTTCATCTAACTCTAAATTCTTTACAAAATTATCTGTCTTTTCTTTAAATTCAATCTGTCTTCTTTCCGAATCTTCTTGATCCGTCATAATATTGATTTCATAATTCAACAATTTTGTTGCCAATCTAACATTTTGACCTCTTCTACCGATTGCTTTACTTAAGTTTTCTTCAGTTAAAATTACATCTAATTTTTTTGCTTCATTATCAACATTTACTCTTTGAACTTCAGCTGGAGAAAGGGCATTTGACACAACAACTGCTGGATCTTCAGACCAGTTAACTATATCAATTTTTTCACCTTGAAGTTCATTAACAACTGCTTGAACTCTACTTCCTCTCATTCCAACACATGCTCCTACGGGATCTAAAGATGTATCGATTGCTTTAACACAAATTTTAGCTCTGCTTCCAGGATCTCTAGCAGAAGATTTAATTTCAATTAACCCATCATATATTTCTGGAACTTCTTGAAAAAAAAGTTTTTCCATAAATTTTGGGTGTGCTCTTGATAAAAAAATTTGTTGACCCTTAGGTTCTCTTCTAACATCTAAACAATATGCCTTTACTCTATCTCCTGCTTTAATATTTTCTCTGGGTATCATTTCATTTTTTTGAATAATTGATTCTGTTCTTCCAAGATCAACTATAACATTTCCAAACTCTAATCTTTTAACAATTCCACTAAGTATTGTATCTTTTTTTTCTTTAAAATCTTCATATTGTTTTTCTCTTTCCGCTTCTCTTACATTAAAACTAATTACCTGTTTTGCCGTCTGAGCAGCTATTCTTCCAAAGTCAAAAGAGGGTAAAGGCTGAAGAACTTCTTCTCCAATTTTTTTATCTTTATTATTTTCATTAAGTTTAATTGCCTGTTCTAAACTTATCTCTAAATTAGAATTTTCTGGTTTTTCAACTATTTTAAGTTTTCTAAAAATTCCTATATCTCCATTATCTCTATTAATTAATACCTTTATTTCATTTTCAGAGCCAAATTTAGATTTTGCTGCTTTTGCAATGCCATTTTCCATGGAATCTATTATTAACTCTTTATCAATAGATTTTTCTAAAGCTACCGCTTCAGCAATTCTTAATAATTCAAGTTTATCTGCTCTTCTATTTAACATTTTTGTATTCTCCAAAAAAAAATGGGCCGAGGCCCATTTTGAAATTTCAACAATGTACGATGAATATAGGTATTTTTATTAGTTTTTCAACTTTAATTACTTGTTAAAAATGTCTGCTTTATCTATTTTTTCCCAGGAAAATGCACCACTAGACTCTGGATCTCTTCCAAAATGCCCATATGCTGCTGTTTTTTCATATATTGCCTTATTTAAACCTAGCATTTCCCTAATTCCTCTAGGACTTAAATCAAAATTTTCTCTAATTAATTTTTCTACGTGTTTATTTTTTTCTTCATCGTCATCAAAAAGGTCTACATAAATTGATAAAGGTTTTGAAACTCCAATCGCATAAGCTAGTTGAATTAAACATTTGTCTGCAATTTTTGAAGCTACTACGTTTTTTGCCAAGTACCTTGATGCGTATGCTGCTGATCTATCAACTTTTGTAGGATCTTTTCCTGAAAAAGCTCCTCCACCATGTGGAGCTGCTCCTCCATAAGTATCTACAATAATTTTTCTTCCTGTTAATCCACTATCTCCATCTGGTCCACCAATTACAAAATTACCTGTAGGGTTTACATAAATTTCACTTTCGTCTAGCCCATTTATAAGATTTTTTGGAATAGATTTTTCTATATAGGGTTTAACCAATTCTCTTACTTGAGATTGATTGACATCTGCTGAATGTTGAGTTGAAATTACAACTGATTTTACATGAGCAGGTTTTCCATCTTTATACTCTATGGTAATTTGACTTTTTGAGTCAGGCTCAATATTTTTTAACTTTCCAGATTTTCGATCTTCTGCCATTAATCTTAAAATTTTATGTGAATAATGTATCGGTGCTGGCATAAGTACATCTGTTTCATTACACGCATAACCAAACATTATTCCTTGGTCTCCAGCTCCTTCGTCTTTATTTCCAGATGAGTCTACACCCATTGCAATATCTGCAGATTGAGAATGAAGATGACTTTCTATTTTAGTTGCATCTTTCCATGTAAAGCCTTCTTGGTCATAACCAATATCTTTTATACATTCTCTAACTTTTTGAATTAAATCCTCTTTTTTTATTTCTGGTCCTCTTACTTCTCCAGCTAAAACTACTTTATTAGTTGTTGTTAAAGTTTCGCAAGCTACTCTTGATTGAGGTTCTGCACCTAGGTAGCTATCTACAACCATATCTGATATTCTATCACAAACTTTATCTGGATGTCCTTCTGAAACTGACTCGCTAGTAAATAAATAATTCTTTTTCATCTTAACTCCCTTTCTTTTTTAAAAAAAAAATTAAACTAATATAAAATAATAAAAAATAAAAGAAGATCTTATTGCCCAAAGTACTAAAAAGAGTTTTTTGTGTTTCATCAAAACTTTTTATCTCAATAACTCCCCTCTCAGTTGATTCAATTTTATTTATTATTTGTCCTTTTGAATTAATAAATGCAGAAATTCCATTATTAGCTGAACGAATTAAATTCTTTCCTTCTTCAATTGATCTAAACACTGAGTGCGAAAAGTGTTGATGTGGCCCAACAGAATTACCAAACCATCCATCTTCAGATATATTTAACAATATATCAAAATCATCATTTTTTTTTATTTCTCCTGAATAAATTATTTCATAACAAATCAATGGAAGTAAATATATATTATTTATATTTAAAATATTTCTTTTATCATCACTTGAAAATGAATTGTAGCCTTGTGTAATTTTTTTTATACCAAACTTGCTTAAAAAATTCTCAAAAGGCAGAAATTCTCCAAAAGGTACTAGTTTATTTTTATTATATTTATCTAAAATATTTAAATTTTTATCTAAAACTACCATTGAATTAAATATCTTAGACTTATCTCGACTATTAATCCCTATAACAATCTTATGTTGATCAGAATAATTTTTTGAAAATATATATCTATAATTATTTAAATCTTCTAAATAAATATTTGAAAAAGCTCCTTCGGGAAAAATAAAAATAGTTTTTTCCATATCTTCTGGATTACTTAATTTAACTAACTCTAAAATAATTTTTTCAGGATTTTCATTTGTAAAATATCTATCAATATCTATTTTTGGTGAGACGATTTTAATTAATGAATTTGAATTTTTATTATTTAAAGCTTTACTATTATTTATAACAAATGACCCATATAAAAAATTTATTATCAAGATTATTAATAAAAAAACTATAAAAAATAATTTGGTTAAACTTTTATAGTTAAATAATGTAATAACTGGTATTAAAAAAATAGTTACACTCAATAAATTAAATGAATAAGTTCCAATAAATGAAAGTATTTGTAAAAAATATAGGTAATCTGTCCATGCAAATGCGATTAGATTCCAAGGAAATCCACCTAAAATAAAACCTCTAATAAATTCAATTAAAGAAAAAAAAATTGAAAAAATTAATATTGAAGAAAGTTTTTTATTTAAAGAAAAAAAAGAACAAGCTAAAGTTGCTAATCCATAAAAAACTCCTAAAAAAAGAGGAATTAAAATTAATGCAAATGGTATTAAAGGCTTAAAATTTTCTTCAAAAGTAAGAGCATTTGTTATCCAATATAAATTAGAAATAAAATAACCAAATCCAAACATCCAACCAATTGTAAAGGATGTCCATTTTCCTTTTTTATAATTTGAAATTAAATAAATTAGAAATAGTGGAAAAGTGATAAAATTTATAAAGAAAAAACTATAAGGAGGAAGACTAAAAGAAGTAATGAAACCTAAAATAAAAGGTACAATATAAATAGATAGTTTTTTTTGAAGTGACAAAGTCAATTTATTTTATGAAAATATTTTAAAACAAGATTTTCCTTTTTAATCATATTTTTAAAATCTTTTATTTTTTTATGATCATATCCAATTAAATGAAAATATCCATGTATCCACATTTTATCAAATTCAAGGAAAAAGTTTGATGATCTTGATCTTTTATTAACCATTTCATAGCTGATAGCTATATCTCCAATATATAGATTATTATTTGATTGAAATGATAAAACATCTGTTGGTTTATTTTTTTTTCTATATTTAAAATTTAAATTTTTCATTTTTTTATTATTTGTTAATAATATAGAAAATTCTTGCTTTTTCTTTTTAAAATAAGGAACTTTCGATAGTATTTTAAGTTTTTTTCTTAAATAATTATTTGGATGTTTTATTTTATCTTTCCACTTTGGATAATCTAAAATAACATTGGCCTTAATCATTATTCAGTTTTTTGTTCTGAATAAGCTTTAACAATTTTAGAAACCAGAGGATGTCTAACTACATCTTTGTGATCAAAATCAATAACTGAAATTTCTTTTAAATGACCAAGTAATTTTTTTGAACGATTCAAACCAGATAATGATTTATTTGGTAAATCTATTTGAGATGGATCTCCATTAATTACAATTTTGGAATTTTCTCCAAGTCTGGTTAAAAACATTTTAATTTGAGTATCTGTGGCATTCTGAGCTTCATCAAGAATAGCAAAACAATTTTTTAAAGTTCTACCTCTCATAAATGCCAATGGTGCTATCTCTATATCTCCAATTTCAATTTTTTTTTGGATTTTTTCAAAATCTAATAGATCATAAAGTGAATCATATAGTGGTCTTAAATATGGATCTACTTTTTCTTTCATATCTCCAGGTAAAAATCCTAGTCTTTCACCTGCTTCAACCGCAGGTCTAGACAAGATTATTCTTTCAATTTTTTTTTCTAAAAGCATTGTTAAAGCAATTGCTACAGCCAAGAAAGTTTTTCCTGTTCCTGCAGGTCCTGCTGAAATTATAATTTCACTATCTTTTAATGCTCTAACATATTGTTTTTGCTTTTCTGATCTTGGTATAACAGATTTCTTTGGAGTTTTAATTATATACTCAATATTTTTGTCAGAACTATTTTTTTCATCTATCATAAATTTATTTACTGAAGAAATTACATCCTTTTTTTCAATATTACCATTTTCAATAAACTGAACTGCTAAAAATTTAATTGCATTTTTTACTATCTCGTTTTTTTGGGGGCTACTTTTTACTAATATAGAGTTTCCACGCGTATATATATTTGTACTAGTAATTTTCTCCAATTGTTTAATATTATTATTGAATTCACCTACAACTCCTAAAAGTATGTCATTCCTTTGAAATATAATACTTAGCGTATTATTATCTGAGTAAACAAGTTTTAACTCTGACTTAAAGTTTTTTTCAGCTATATTTTTCAATTATGCTGCTCTCATATTTTTTTTTTCAATTTTCCCAAATAAACTATTTTTATTAACTTCTTTTATTTTTACATTTATATTTTTTCCAATATCACTATCCTCTCCATCAAAAATTACAGAATTCATATATTTATTTCTACCAAAAAATTTATCTTGTCCATCTAATTTATTTTCTACCAGAACATCAGTTGATTTGTTTATGAAAGTTTCATTAATATTTAATTGAAATTTAAACAAATATTCTTGAATTTTAATTAATCTTTCTTTCGAAACTTCTTTATCAATCAAATTTAAATTAGATGCTTTGGTTCCTGGTCTTGGGCTAAAGATAAAAGAAAATGAATTTATAAATTTTATTTTTTTAATTAAATTTAAGGTTTCTTTAAAATCATTATCTGTTTCACCTGGATAGGAAATTATAAAATCACTTGAAAATTCTACAGATGGGTTAATTTTTTTTATTTTTTCATAGATTTCAACATACTGTTCAACTGTATGCTTTCTATTCATTAGACTAAGTATTTTATTTGAACCACTTTGTATTGGTAAGTGTACAAAGGGCATTAATTTTTTACTTGTCTTGTAACATTCAATCAAATCATCAGTCATGTCTCTAGGATGAGAGGTTGTATATCTTATTCTTTTTAATTCGTTATAGCTTTCAAGCTTATTAATAATTTCTGAAATTCTATACTTTTTAAATTTGTCTTGATATGAGTAAGCGTTAACATTTTGACCTAATAAAATAATTTCTCTTACACCATTGCTAATTAAGTTTTCTGCTTCTTCTATAATTTTATTAAATGGTCTTGAATACTCTGGGCCTCTCGTAAAAGGAACAACACAAAAACTACAAAATTTATCACAACCCTCTTGAATAGTTAAATATGAAGAAACTTTACTATTTTCATTTTTAATATTATCGAAGTAATTAAACTTTGAGACTGCATCAAATTCGGTTTCCTCAATCTTATTATCTTTAATAAATTTTTTAAGTAGATCATTTATTTTATGATATGATTGAGGTCCTACAATAATGTCAATATAAGGCTCTCTATTTAACATTTCTTGATTTTCAGCCTGAGCAACACAACCTGCTACAATCATTATTGGTTTATTTTTTTTTTTATATAATTTTTTAATTCTACCTATTTCATGATAGACTTTTTCTTTTGCTTTATCTCTAATATGACAAGTATTTAAAACATAACAGTCTGTATTGGTTTGGTCTTCACTTTTTATGAAACCTAGTCTTTTTACAGAATCAAATATTCTATTTGAATCATACTCATTCATTTGACAACCAAATGTTTTGATAAATATTTTCTTTTGCATTATTTAGAATTTTTTTTTATACCGTATAATTCTAATTTATGGTCTACAAGATTATAACCATATTTTTCAGCAACTTTTTTTTGTAATTCTTCAATCTCTTCATCAACAAATTCAATTATTTCTCCTGTATTTACATCTATAAGATGATCATGATGCCCTTCATTAATTTGTTCATATCTTGCTTTTCCACCTTTAAAATCATGCTTGGTAACAATTCCAGCTTCTTCAAAAAGTTTTACTGTTCTATAAACGGTAGCGATACTAATCTTAGGATCAATTTTAGAAACTCTTATATATAGCTCATTAACATCAGGATGGTCTTGGGCTTCTGACATTATTTTGGCAATTATTTTTCTTTGATCGGTTAGCTTAACACCTTTTGCTTTACATTTTCTTTCAATATTTTCTGACATTATTTATATTAACTCTAATATTGTGGTTTAATCAAATTTTTTATTAATAAGCCTTTATTAAATAGATCCATTATTTCAACATAATTTCCATTAATTATCTGATTTGAATTAAATCCATATAAATCTATTTTATTTACAAAACTTAAGGCTTTAGCGGTTGCCAATGACGCTCTGACACCTGAAAATTTACCCGGTCCCTGATTAACGAATATATTGTTAATATTTTTTATATTTAATTCATGGTTTTCTAAAAATTTTACAATTAAAATTGTTAGTTTATCAAAATTTTCTCTATTGTTAATAAACTCACTAGTATATGATTTGTTATCAGCCATGATTGTAAAAAAAATTTTATCTCTTGCTGCATCAATAATTAAGTTATTCATATTTTTTGGCTACTTTTTAAATTTTAATGTATTTGCAGATAATAACAAATATTATTCTAATGAAAAAGGGATTGTTTCAATAATGTATCATAGATTTAATGAATCTAAATACCCATCAACTAATATTCAAATGAATATATTTGAAGAACAAGTTAATATAATTAAAAAATCAGGATATAAATTTTTAAACCCAAATAATTTTCATAAAATATATGATAAAGAAAAATTAGAAAAAACTATTTTACTATCTGTCGATGATGGCTATAACTCTTTTTATCAACATGCCTGGCCATATCTTAAAAATAATCAAATACCTTTTTTAATTTTCATATCTACAGAAGCAGTTGGAAAAAAAGGTTATATGGGGTGGAATGAAATAAAAGAAATAGAAAAATATGACTTTGTTACAATAGGTAATCACTCTCACTCCCATGACTATTTAGTCAATTTTAGTTATGATGAATTTAAAAAAGATATAGAAAAATCTATTAAAATATTTGAAGATAATTTAGGTTATAATCCAAAATTTTTCTCTTATCCGTTTGGAGAATGGGATTTGGCGCAGAAAAAATTCATAAGTAAAAATTTCGATTTTGGATTTGGACAACATTCAGGGGTAATAGATTTAAACAAGGATAAGTATGAATTACCAAGGTTTCCAATTAATGAAAAATACGGAGATTTAGAAAGATTTAAATTTATAGTTGAACTTTTACCACTTCAATACAAAGAGGTATATCCTCAAGAAAAAATAATAGACAATAATAATCCACCGGACATGAAAGTAGAGTTTTTTAAAGATCAAAAAATTAATAACATAAACTGTTATTCAAATGAAGGAAATGGTTGGGATAGTTCAAAATTGAAAATAGAAAAAAATATTTTAAAAATAAATTTTAGAGACAAATTTAATACAAGAAGAGGAAGAATTAACTGCTCAATGAAAGATGAAATGGGTTGGCGATGGTTTGGAATACAATTTATTGTTAAAAATATTAAAGAAAATTAGATTAAACTTTTTTCTTTTTTTGAGTTTGGTAAAATTTTTGCATCATCAAAATCTGTTAATTTATTTTGTTCAATAATTTTTTTTAAAATTTTTATATATTCATTTCCAGTTTCTGCATATTTATCAAGATAGTTTACAAGCTCTAAGCTATTCAAATCTCCAAGAACATCTCTTTGAATTGCTCTAACTTTTCTAAATTCTCTATAACTCTTATGTGTATTTAAATTTCTTTGATAAGCCCTGACGGAAGCTTTTAAAATTTTAAATTTCATAACTTTATGATTTTCATTTATATCTGATTTTGCAGGTTTGATACCTTCTCCGGTATAAGTCCACTGCCCAAACAATGCATTTCCTTCTTGAGCAAACCTTGAAGTTCCCCAACCTGTCTCTTTTGCTGCTTGCGCAATAGCTAATGAGACTGGAATTTCATCCATTCTTATTTTTAATGTAGATAAATCCCTATTTACAACACCGTACTGCTTAAATTTACTTTTCAACCAATTTTTTTCCGCTTCTGAATTACTATTCTTATTTAATATAGAAAAAAGTGTTTTTCTTTCTAATTTTATTTTTTTATTTTCTTCTAAAATTAAAGGTAAAACTATTTGGATAAATAATTCTTTTTTTTTTTTAGTATTTTCTATTGATTTAATTTCACTTGGAAGAAGGTCTATTGCTATAGGTTTAACTATCTTATTTTTTCTAATATCTTTTAAATTATAATTTTCATCTTTAAATAATTGATTGAGGGTTGATGCACTTAATCTAACTGTATCATTTTCTTTTATATCAAATTCAAAAATATCAGTAAATAAATCTTTAAAGTCTACTTCATCATCTTCTTTAAGGTTTTTGTTATTTTGGATTTCTTTCCCTTCTAAGACTCTGTTAAAATTTATATTTGAGTTATTTAAAACAATTAAATTATCAGTAAATTTTTTTTTAGAATAATCTAGAACAAAAGGTGTAACATAAAAAAAACCTATTAGAACAATTCCAACAATTGTAATATAAAAAAAATTTTCAAAAATTTTAGGAATTGTTTTTTGGTTCTTATAGATTTTATATCCTTTACCTCGTAAAATTTTTTTTAGTCTTATAATACTTAATTTAGCTAATTTTTGCATAATTCTAATTATAATTATAATTGATTCTATCTTATTATAACCGATTCTTTATTTTTTTCAGATAGCAATTACTTCCTTAATTTCTGGTATATAATGACATAAAAGATTCTGTACTCCTTGTTTTAGAGTCATTGTTGAACTTGGACAACCAGAACAACTACCTTGTAGATTAACGGTTACAACACCATCTTTAAATTCTTTAAACTTTATATCTCCACCATCTCTTGCTACCGCGGGTCTTACTTTTGTTTCTAAAATGTTAATAATTTTTTTTTCAATATCTGTTAAATTTAACTCTGAAGAGCTTTTGTTTTCTTTATTTATTACAATCTCATTACCATTTGAATAATAATCATTAATAAATGAAATTATTATATGTTTTAAATCTTCCCATTGTGTTCTTTCATCTTTATTAACTGATAAAAAATCCTCTGATAAAAAAATACCGGTTACACCATTTATAGATAAAATGTTTCTTATTAATTCATTATTACTTTCATTTTTTTTAGTTATTTCAATTGGTATATCATTCGATACTTTCTTGCCAGGCAAAAACTTTAGAGAATTAGGATTTGGAGTATTTTGCGTTTGTACAAACATAATACTTATATAATTATTATAATTAAAAGTTAAAGTATTTAAAACTAAAAACCTATAATTTCTTTG
Organism: uncultured Pelagibacteraceae bacterium; assembly: GCA_902604265.1. GTDB lineage: Bacteria > Pseudomonadota > Alphaproteobacteria > Pelagibacterales > Pelagibacteraceae > Pelagibacter. Next base: position 77,876 of record CACKXX010000001.1, read on the forward strand.
ATTTCTTTAACTTTTTTAGAAGTAATTTTATCAGCTTTTACGGCACCTTCTTCTAAAATTTTGTCTATAAAATTATTATCTTTTTTTAATTTATTTATTTCATCAGATATTGGAGAAATTTTCTCTACAACAACATCTGAAAGTTTTTGCTTAAATTCAGAAAAATTTTTTCCACCAAATTCATTTATTGTATCAGACAATGTTTGATTATTTAAACTTGAATAAATTCCTAAAAGATTTTCAACCTCGGGTCTTTCATTTAATTTTTTATCATCTGAAGGTAGAGTTGAATTGTCAGTTTTAGCCTTTTTGATTTTATTTACTATTTCATCTTTTTTATCAGTTAAATTAATTCTACTTAAATCCGAAGGATCTGATTTGCTCATTTTTTTTGTACCATCTTTTAAACTCATAATTCTCGCGAAATTTTTTTGTATTAATGGCTCTGGTGCTTTAAGAAAATCAGGAGCTTTAAAATCTAAATTAAATTTTTGAGCAATATCTCTGGATAATTCTAAATGTTGCTTTTGATCCTCTCCAACAGGTACATGTGTTGAGTCATATAGTAAAATGTCCGCAGCCATAAGTATTGGATATATATATAAACCAACACTTGCTTTTTCTTTATCTCTACCAGCTTTTTCTTTGAATTGCGTCATACGATTTAACCATCCCATTCTTGCAATACATCCTAAGATCCAAGAACCTTCGGAGTGGGCGGGTACTAGTGATTGATTAAAAATTATACTTTTTCTATAATCCAATCCACTAGCAAGGAAAGCTGCAGTTGTTTCTCTTATGTTATTCTTTAAAATTTTTGGATCCTGTTTTACAGTTATTGCGTGCAAATCTACAACACAATATACGCATTCATTATCTTTTTCATTTTGTAATGAAACAAAATTTTTGATTGCTCCTAAATAATTCCCTAAATGTAAATTTCCAGTGGGTTGAACTCCAGAAAAAATTTTTTTTTTCATTTTTTAATACTTTAATTTAATATCCGAAATTTTAAAAGCTTTAGTAAATATTGAAGTTATAATATAAATTAAAATAGTAATAATTACTAATAAAACTATAGTTAATAATTTGTAATCACTTTCATAGATTAGATATTCATTAAATTTTTGAATTAATTGGTAAAAAATAAAAGAAGAGAATGAGCTTACAAATAATATATTTAAAAATTTAATTTGAAAATTTTTATAAAAAGAAAAGTAATTATTTGAAATTAAATAAAACAAAAGTAATAAAGTGTTAAACCAAGAAGATATGGTTGTTGCAATTGGTATTATAATAAAACCAATTTTATTAAAAAAATAAACACTTATAAAAATATTTAGTAAAACTGAAAGTATTGAAAAATGAAAAGGAATTTTTGTATTGTGTCTTGCAAATAAAAAACTTGAAAAAACTTTAATTAATGCAAATGCAGGCAAACCTAATGCAAAATAAAATAATGCATGCGCCGAATTCATAACACTATTTTTATCAAATGATCCATATCCAAATAGTGCTGAGGTAATCTCTTCTGAGGCTACTAATAATGCTGCTGCTGCCGGTAAACTTAAAAATAAACAATATTCTAAAGATTTGTTTTGAATAAATTCTATCTTATTAGTATTTTTACTTTCTATATATTTAGATAAACTTGGGAGTAAAACTGTCCCTATTGCAATTCCAGCAATAGCTAAATTTATTTGATAAATTCTATCGGCATAATAAAGATAAGATACAGCATTTGCTTGAAAAGAAGCAATTATTGTTCCAACTAAAATATTAATCTGCGTAACACCTGAAGAAAAAATACTTGGAAATAATTTTTTAAAAAATAATTTAATTTTTTTATTATTTTTGAAATTAAAAGAAATTTTTGGAATAAAATGCTTTCTTACAAAAAAAATTAAAAAAATTAATTGAATTAGGCCAGCAAAAGTGACTGCATAAGATATATAATATACTAGCTTATCTGCTAAAAATTTTCCAAATAATAAAACTAATATTAAAATAATATTCAAAATAATTGGTGTTGCTGATGCTGCTGCAAATTTGTTATGTGAATTTAATATTGCCGAGAAAAAAGACGATAAACTTACAAATAATAAAAAGGGAAACGTTATTCTAGTTAGATTAATTGCAGTTTCTAACTTTTCTGAGTTTTCTGTAAAGCCTGGTGCAATTAATTTCACAAACAATGGCATAAATATTTCAATAACAAAAACAATTGCAAGCAAAGATAAAAAAAGAATATTAAAAATATTATTTGCAAATAACTTTGCACTTTTATTACTTTTGTTTAATTCTGAAGAATAACTAGGAATAAAAGCAGCATTGAATGTACCTTCTGAAAATAGTCTTCTAAAAGTATTTGGAATTCTGAAAGCAACAAAAAAAGCATCTGCAATTGGGCCTGCTCCTAAAAATATTGCAATAAGAATATCTCTCAAATAACCTGATATTCTACTAATTAAAGTAAAGAAACTAAAGGTACCGGTTGACTTAATAAGGTTCATAAATCATATTAGTCTTAAATTTGCTCCATTTGTATATCTAATTACATAGAATGAAAAAAAAAAAAATTGAACATTATTCTGATAAAGAAGCTTTAGAATTTCATAATAGTAATAAATCTGGCAAGATTGAGATAATTTCATCAAAACCGATGATTACAAAAAGAGATTTGGCATTAGCTTATTCTCCAGGTGTAGCAGCTCCAGTAAAGGAAATTGCAAAAAATCCTGATCTTGCTTATGATTATACAACTAAAGGAAATCTTGTTGCAGTTATAAGTAATGGATCAGCTATTTTAGGGCTAGGAAACCTTGGAGCATTAGCGTCAAAACCTGTCATGGAAGGAAAGGCAGTATTATTTAAAAGATTTGCAGATATAGATTCTATTGACTTAGAAATAGATTCAAATGACCCTGATGAAATAATTACATCTATAAAAAATTTTTCAAAAAGTTTTGGAGGAATAAATTTGGAAGATATTGCTGCTCCAAACTGTTTTATAATTGAAGAAAAATTAAAAAAAATATTAGATATACCTGTATTTCACGACGACCAACATGGTACCGCAATAATTACATGTGCAGCATTAAAAAATGCAGTAGATATTGCAAAAAAAAATATTAAAAAAATTAAGATAGTTGTTAATGGAGCAGGTGCATCTGCTATGGCTTGCGCAAATCTTTTTAAACATACAGGAGTTCCCCAAAAAAATATAACAATGTTAGATAGAAAAGGGGTTATTTACAAAGGTAGAGATAATTTAAATAAGTGGAAATCAGAACATGCAATAGAAACAAAAAATAGAACTTTAAATGATGCAATTAAAAATGCCGATGTGTTTTTAGGTTTATCTTCAGGAGGTATATTAAAAAAAGAAATGGTAAAAAAAATGGCAAAAAATCCAATTATATTTGCATGTGCAAACCCAGACCCTGAAATTACGCCTGAAGAAGTAGAAGAAATTAGAAGTGATGTTATAGTTGCTACTGGTAGATCTGATTATCCAAATCAGGTTAATAATCTAATTGGCTTTCCTTATATATTTAGAGGAGCACTTGATGTCAGAGCAAAAGTAATTAACGAAGAAATGAAAATTGCTGCTTCTAATGCAATAGCTTCATTGGCACGAGAAAGAGTACCTGATGAAGTGGTAGCCGCAATGGGTGGTGAAAGACCATCTTATGGTAAAAACTATATTATTCCATCTACATTCGATCCAAGACTAATTAGCGTTATTCCAGTGGCAGTAGCTAGAGCAGCTATAAAAAGTGGAGTAGCAAGAAAAAAAATTGAAAATTTTGAATTGTATGCTGATCAATTAAAACAAAGGCTAGACCCATCAGTAACAATTATGCAGGGAATAAACTCGCAAATTAAAAAAACACAAAAAAGAGTAGTTTTTGCTGATGGAGAAGATGAAAATACTTTAAAGGCTGCAATTGCATTTAAAAATAGTGGCTTAGGTATCCCAATTTTAGTTGCTAAAGAAAAAGTAGTAAAGCAAAGACTAAAAGAAATTGGATATAGTGAAAATTTTAATATTAAAATTGTAAATTCAACATTAAAAGAAAACAGAGAGAAATACGTAAAACATATTTTTAAAAAATTACATAGAGATAAGGGCTTTCTAGAAAGAGACTGTGATAGAATAGTCAGAAACGACAGGGTAGTGTGGGGATCGTGTATGGTGTCATGTGGTGATGCAGATGCTATGGTTACTGGCAATACAAGAAGATATGGTCAGTCTTTAAGCAAAATACTTAAAGTTGTTGATTCAAGACCAGGTGAAATTATGTTTGGTCTTAACATGGTAGTAAATAAAGGGAGAACTGTATTTATTGGAGATACAACAGTACATGAATATCCATCTTCATTACAGATGGCAGAAATTGCAATATCAGCAGCAAGAGTAGTAAGACTATTTGGATTTAATCCTAAAGTTGCTTTCTTATCACATTCAACATTTGGGCAACCAATCACAAGCAGAACAAAACATATTAGAGATGCGGTAGATATATTAAAACAAAAAAAAGTAGATTTTAAATTCGATGGAGATATGCAGCCAGATGTAGCATTAAATGAAGAATATAAAGAACTTTACCCATTTTCAGAAATAGTAGGAAATGCAAATGTATTAATTATGCCAGGTCAGCATAGTGCAGCAATTTCTTATAAAATAATGAAAACTTTAAGTGATGCAAAGGTAATAGGACCATTGTTAATTGGCCTGGGACAAGCAATAGAAATAGCACCATTGAGATCATCAACCTCAGATATTTTAAATCTTGCCTCCGTTGCTGCTTATTCAGCAGGTGTAATTGATTATAAAAAAAAAAATTAATTTTTCTGGATTCTTAGATCTTCAAGTAAAAGGATACTGGAAATTACATCTTCAACATCCAAAATTTGTTTAGCTTCTTCTATAACTAGAGATTGCTCTTCCTTTGTTTCGGCAATCCCATAAATATAAATTTTTTTTTTATAAGTATCTATACTATAGTTTGCTGATTTTATTTTTTTATTAAAAATTAAAGCACTTCTAAGTTGGGAAGTGATTAGAACATCTTTTGCTGATTGCTTAAAATTAAATTTTTCCTTTATTTTTAAATCATTTTTAACTGATCTTGCACCTTGTATCTCCCAGGCCAATTTTGTAATTTTTAATTTTTCCTCTGGATCATCAACCTTACCAGTTATAAAAATTCTACCGTCTAATACTTGCGTGTTAACCGACAAAAAATAATTTTTATTTAATAATAATAACTTTGCATCTAAATTTTTATCCATAATTCCATCATCAATTTGAGTTCCTAATGTTCTAGGATCAAGAGCTATACTAACTCCTGTTCCAAATACTCCTTTCGAAGACGCACCAACACAACCATTCAAAAGAATTAGAATTAGAAAAAAATTAATATATTTATTTTTCATTTTTTACTTTTAAACAATAGTTATAAATTTCTTTTTTTGATATATCTTTCCCGTCTTTAATTAAATCAACAATTTCTTTAACATTAAATTTTTTTATTAATTTATTAATCTTTTTTTTATCTGATTCGGTCAAATTATTCGAAGATTTATTAGAATTATTTATACTTGAAATCACTAATGTAATTTCTCCTTTTAAATTAATATCTTTTGGATTTAGCTTGTTAATTTTAAATCTAAAATATTCTTCATAGTATTTTGTAATTTCCTTACAAATTAAAAGTTCTCTATCAGAAAAATATTTTTTAATTATATGTATTGATCTATTGAATTTTTTTGCAGATATAAAAAATATAATGGAACTATCTAATTTAGATAATAATTCAAAATTTTTTTTAATTTCTGAATTATTTTCAGGAAAAAAACCATAGAAATAATATTTGTCTGAAAAGCCACTTATTGAAAAAGCTGCAGTAGTAGCAGACGCTCCTGGGATAGGACTTACATTAATTTCATTTTTTATACATTCTTTAATTAATATGTTTCCTGGATCAGAAATAGTTGGGGTTCCTGCATCGGCAATTAACGAAACAATTTTATTTGACTTTAAAATATTAATAATTTTTTCAAGGTTCTTTTTTTCATTAAATTTATGATTGGAAATTAAATTAGAATTAATCTTATACTTAGAAAGTAGTTTCTTTGATACTCTTGTATCTTCGCAGAGAATATATTCTGATTTTCTTAATATTTCTAACGCTCTTAAAGTAATATCATTTAAATTACCTATTGGTGTAGAAACAACATATAAGCCAGATTTTAAATTACTTATTTTTAAGTCAGTGTGTAGATTCATTATTTTAATTGATTATAATATTAACATTAAAATGAAAAAAATTATTCAATTTATTATTATTACATTAATATGTTTGATAGTTAATATTCATCAAGTTTTAGCCGATGAAAAAATTGAAATAGGATTAATTGTTCCTCTTTCAGGGCAATATAAAGAAATTGGTAACTCAATATTAAAAGCTACAAGGTTAGCAATTAACAAAATTAATAATTCTAAACTAATAATTATTCCTAGAGATACAAAGTCCGATCCTAAAACAACTTTAAAAGTTTCTAAAGAACTTCAAGAAAAAGGTGTAAAAATAATAATAGGACCTGTATTTAATAAAAATTTAGTTTATTTAGATGAATTAAAAGAAGTAACTTTTCTATCTCTCTCTAATACAAATATAAATAACCCAAGCAATGTAATAAGTGGTGGAATAAATGCAATTTCACAGATTAAAGCTATAAAAAAATTTCAAGAATATAATAAAATAGAAAGAAGTATTTTATTAGTTCCAAATTCAGAATTTAAAAACGAAATTGAAGATGCTATTGTTAAAACAAAAATTAAACTTAAAGATAAATTCATATATGATACAGATCCAACAGTTTTAACGTCGCAAATTGAAAAGTTAACGAGATATCCACAAAGAAAACAAAATTTGAAAGATGAAATAAAAAGATTAGAAAATTCTAATGAGTTAAATAAAGAGAAAAAAATTTCAAATTTAGAAAAAAAAGATACACTGGGTGGAATTAATTTTGACTCTGTTATTATTGCAGACTTTGACGAAAATTTAAAGAGTGTCACTACTTCTTTATTATACACAGATGTATCATCTAAAAGAGTAAGTTATATTACACTTAATCAATGGTTTGATAAATCAATTCTTAAAGAAGAAAATCTTCAACCAATATATTTTCCTTCTATAAATAAAAAAAATTATGATAATTTTGTTTCAGAGTATTTTGGAATTTACAATGAATATCCTAATCAAATATCTTTTTTAAGCTATGACTTAGTTGGACTGGTATATTTTTTAATATATAAAAATGACTTTATTGTTGATAAAAAAATTTTTTATAAAAAAAATAAATTTAAAGGAAAAATTGGGATTTTTGAAATACATAAAAATAAAATAAGTCATATATTGAATTTTTATGTTGCTGAAAATAACAACTTTAAAAAAATTTTTTAATTTTTTTAAATGCTCTTACTCTGTGGTCAATTCTATATTTTTGTTTAGGTTTCATCTGACCAAAAGTAAGTTTTTTTCTTAAAGGTACAAATATAGGATCGTATCCAAAGCCATTATTACCTTTTTTTACTGTTGAAATGGTTCCTTCAACTATACCAATAACATTTATAAATTTATTACTTGGCCAGTAGATTGTAAGCGCACAAACAAATCTTGCTGTCTGCTTTATTTTGAACCAATTTTTATTTTTTTTTTTTAATTCTTTATAAACCTTATTTATTGCCAAGTTAAAATTACTTTTTTTTCCTCCCCATCTTGCTGAATAAATTCCAGGTAATTTATTTAAACTGTCTATTTCAAGTCCAGAATCGTCTGCTAAACAAATCATTTTTGTTTTTTTTGAGAAAAATTTTGCCTTAAGAAATGAATTTTCTTTAAAAGTTGCTCCAGTCTCTTTTGGGCTCTTTAAATTAAAATATTTTGGAGTTAAAATTTGTACTGTTTTAGGTAATAAATCTCTTATTTCCTTTATTTTGCCCTGATTATTAGACCCTACAAACAAATTTATAATTTTTTTCTTTTTCATCTAGAAATTATCATTTTTCTTACCATATAGAAGGGTATGGAAAAAGAAGAAAACCAAAACTCTCAAACTGAAGATAATAACGAAATTAAAGAAAATAAAGAAATAGAAAAAACTTCTGAAAATAAAGATTTAAAACCAGAAGATAAAATTAAAGAATTAGAAGATAAGCTTGCTAGAGCTTACGCAGAAATTGAAAATCAAAGAAGAAGATTTGAAAAGGAAAAAGATGATGCTTTTGATTATGGTGGTTTTTCTCTTGCTAGAGAAACATTAAATTTAATCGATAATTTAGAAAGATCTAAGCTCGCATTAGAAAATGATGAAAATTTAAAAAATTCTGAGCCACTTAAAAAAACTTTAGACCATTTAAATGTAATTCAAAAAGATATGATTTCTATATTAAAAAAAAATAATATTGAGGAAATAAAATCAATTGATCAAAAATTGGATCCTAATTTACATCAAGCAATGATGGAAGTAGAAGATGATAAAAAGGAACCTGGAACTGTAGTTCAAGAAATTCAGAAGGGATTCATGATGAAGGATAGATTGTTAAGACCTTCATTGGTTGCCGTTTCTAAAAAGACAAATAAAAAGGAAAAAAATTTAAAACAAGAAGAAAAAAGTGAGCAAAATCAGTCAAAATATAATGAAAAATAGTTTTTTATGGGAACTTGTAGATTAAAAAATAACACATATATGAATTAAGATTATGAGCAAAGTAATAGGTATAGATTTAGGAACAACAAATTCGTGTGTAGCGATTATGGAGGGTACTCAACCTAAAGTATTGGAGAATGCTGAAGGTGCAAGAACAACTCCTTCGGTTGTTGCATTTACTGAAGGTGAAGAAAAATTAGTTGGTCAACCTGCAAAAAGACAAGCAGTAACAAATCCAGAAAATACAATATTTGCAGTTAAAAGATTAATTGGAAGAAACTTTGAGGATCCAACAGTAAAAAAAGATATACAAACTTCTCCATTTAAAATTATAAATTCAGATGGTGGTGACGCATGGATTGAGTCTCAAGGTAAAAAATATTCACCATCACAAATTTCAGCATTTGTTTTACAAAAAATGAAAGAGACTGCTGAAAAGTATTTGGGACAAGAAGTTACTAAAGCAGTAATTACAGTTCCAGCTTACTTTAATGATGCCCAAAGACAAGCAACCAAAGATGCGGGGAAAATTGCTGGGTTAGAAGTTTTAAGAATAATTAATGAACCAACAGCTGCTTCATTAGCTTATGGTTTAGATAAAAAACAAAATAAAAAAATTGCAGTTTATGACCTGGGTGGAGGAACTTTTGATGTTTCAATACTAGAACTTGGAGATGGGGTATTTGAAGTCAAGTCAACTAACGGTGACACTTTTTTAGGTGGTGAAGATTTTGATAATACAATTGTTGATTACCTATTAAGCGAATTTAAAAAAGAAAATGGAATAGATTTAAAAGCAGATAAACTTGCATTACAAAGATTAAAAGAGGCTGCAGAAAAAGCAAAAATTGAACTATCTTCAGCAGCTCAGACTGAAATTAATTTACCGTTTATAACTGCGGACAAAACAGGTCCGAAGCATATTAATATGAAAATGACTAGAGCAAAATTAGAGGCCTTAGTTGAAGATTTAATTGGAAGAACAATTCCGCCTTGTAAAACTGCTCTTAAAGATGCTGGATTATCTGCAAGTGAAATTAATGAAGTAATTTTAGTCGGTGGAATGACAAGAATGCCTAAAGTGATAGAAGAGGTTAAAAATTTTTTTGGAAAAGAACCAAACAAAAGTGTAAACCCTGATGAAGTAGTAGCAACAGGAGCAGCTATTCAGGCAGGAGTACTTCAGGGTGATGTTAAAGATGTATTGTTGTTAGATGTTACTCCTTTGTCTTTAGGAATAGAGACACTTGGTGGAGTATCTACAAAGCTTATAGATAAAAATACAACTATACCAACAAAAAAAAGCCAAGTTTTTTCAACAGCAGAAGATAATCAACCCGCGGTATCAATAAGAGTGCTTCAAGGAGAAAGAGAAATGGCATCTGACAATAAGTTATTAGGTAATTTTGAATTAGTTGGAATAGCTCCAGCTGCAAGAGGTGTTCCTCAAATAGAAGTTACATTTGATATAGATGCTAATGGAATTGTAAATGTATCTGCAAAAGATAAAGGAACTGGAAAAGAACAAAAAATTCAAATTCAGGCTTCGGGTGGTTTAAGTGAAGAAGAAATTAATAAAATGGTTAAAGAAGCAGAAGCAAATAAAGATGCAGATAAAAAGAAAAGAGAATCAGTTGATGTAAGAAACCAAGCCGATACATTATTACATTCTACAGAGAAAAACTTAAAAGAGCATGGAAGTAAAGTTTCAGATGCAGACAAAAAAGCAATTGAAACTGCCTCAGCTAACTTAAGAAATGCCTTAAAAGGAACTAATGTTGAGGATATTAAGAAAAATACTCAGGACTTAGTCCAAGCTTCAATGAAATTAGGTGAAGCAATTTATAAGTCTCAGCAAAATTCTAAGCCTGCTGACACACCAAAAGATGCAAAGGTAAAAGAAGAAGGAAAAAAAGACGAAAATGTTGTTGATGCAGACTTTGAAGAAGTAAAAGACGAAAATAAAGAAAAAAGCGCCTAAGCTAACAACTATTTGTCTAATTAGTTATGGCAAAAAGAGATTATTACGAAGTCTTAGGTGTAAACAAGAGTGCAACTCCAGACCAAATAAAATCAGCATATAGAAAACTAGCTGTAAAATATCACCCAGACAAAAATAAAGGTGATAAAGCAGCTGAAGAAAAGTTTAAAGAAGCATCTGAAGCTTATCATATTTTATCAAACTCTGAACGTAAACAAAACTACGATAACTTTGGTCATGCAGCTTTTGAAAATGGTGGTGGAAGAGGTGGTTTTGGAAATTTTGATTTTTCTAGTTCTTTCTCAGATATATTTGAAGATTTTTTTGGAGAAGGTTTTGGTGGAGGAAGACGTTCTCGAAGAACCAATAATAGAGGATCTGATTTAAGATATGATTTATCAATAACTTTAGAAGAATCATATAATGGGAAAAAACAAGATATTAAATTTTCAACATCTGAAAAATGTGATACTTGCAAAGGATCAGGATCCAAACCAGGACATAATGCTGGTACATGCTCTATGTGTGGTGGTCATGGCCAAGTTAGATCAAGTCAAGGATTTTTTACGGTTCAACAAACATGTCCACAGTGTTCAGGTTCAGGTGAAGAAATTACAAATCCATGTAATAGTTGTAGTGGACAAGGAAAACAACAAACTTCAAAAAGACTTTCTGTTTCAATTCCAAAAGGTGTTGATGATGGTACGAGGATAAGACTTGCCGGTAAAGGCGAAGCTGGATCAAGGGGTGGAGGAAATGGAGATCTTTATCTATTTATAAATGTTAATTCACATAGTCTATTTAAAAGATCAGATGAAAATTTATTTTTTGAATGCCCAATATCTATTGCTGATGCAGCCTTAGGAACATCAATTGAAATACCAACTATTGATGGTGGGAAAGCCAAAATAAAAATTCCTTCAGGAACACAAAGTGGAAAACGATTTAGATTGAAAGGTAAAGGAATGCCATATATGAGAGGAAGTGGAGTTGGAGATTTGTATGTACAAGTTAATACTGAAGTTCCAGTTTCTTTAAATAGAGAACAGAAAGAATTACTTGAAAAATTTAGAGAAATTGAGAATGAAAAATCAAATCCAAGTATTAAAAAATTCTTTCAAAAAGCAAAAATTTTTTGGAAAAATTAATGTCAGATATCGAAGTAAATCAAATAATTAACCCAATTCCAGCAACAGATGGTGCTGGTGTTAAATTAAAAAGAAGTATTGGTTTAAAACCAAATTATTTTGATCCATTTTTAATGTTAGATGAATTTGGATCTGAAAACAAAGACGATTATATTGCTGGATTTCCGCCTCATCCTCACAGAGGAATTGAAACAGTTACATATATGTTAGCTGGAGATTTCGAGCATAAAGATAGTACTGGTGGCCAAGGTAGAATGACAGCAGGAGATGTTCAATGGATGAAAACGGGAAGTGGAATAATTCATTCAGAAATGCCAGCAATGAAGGGAGGAAAACTCCACGGTTTTCAATTGTGGATTAATATGCCATCAAAAATAAAAATGAGCAAACCTGAATATCTCTATATTGATTCAGATAAGATGGCGGTCCATAAAGATGAAGAAAAAAAAATTAAAATAATTGCAGGTAAATTTGAGAAAGCTGAAGGTCCAATTAAAGGACATAATATAGAACCAATTTATTTTGATATTGAAATTAAAAAGGGAAAAGAATTTAACTTTGGTATTCCATCAAATCATAATTCATTTATATATTTAATTGATGGTGAAATTAAAATTGGTGACAAAAAACATGATAAAGTTATAGGCTCTACTCTAATTCTACTAACAAAAGGTGAAAATTTGAGAGTTTCGGCTTTATCTGATACAAAATTTCTATTAATCTCAGGCAAACCAATAGGTGAACAAATTGCTAGAGGTGGTCCATTTGTAATGAATACAAAACAAGAAATTATTCAAGCTGTAAATGATTATCATAATGGAACTTTTGTGAAATGAAAAAAATTAATTTAGCTATTACTGGATGTATGGGCAGAATGGGTCAACAAATAATTAAATCTGCTAAATCTGATAAAAATTTTAAAATAGTATCTCTTACTGAAAATAGAATAATTAATAAAAAAATTCATGGAATTAAACCTAGCTTAAATACTGTAGAAGCTTTTAAAAAAGCTAACTTAATAATAGATTTTACAGTACCAAAATGTACTTTTGAAGTTCTTAAAATTGCATCAAGACTAAAGAAAAAAGTAGTTATTGGAACAACAGGATTTTCTAAAAAAGAAGAAAATTTGATTAAAAAATATTCAAAAAAAATACCAATACTTATAGCTGGAAATATGAGCTTAGGAATAAACTTACTAATGTATTTAACTGAAATTGCCTCAAAATCTCTAGGAAATAATTTCTTAAGTAAGGTTTTTGAAATTCATCATAAACATAAAAAAGATCATCCTTCAGGTACAGCTTTAATGCTTGGAAAAGGTATAGCTGTTGGAAAAAATAAAGACTTTTATAAGTTTATAGGAAAAAAGTATTTAAACAAAAAATCTTTTCCTTATGGAAAAAAAATTAATTTTAATTCATTAAGAAAAGGTGAGGTTATTGGTGAACATGAAGTAACTTTTTCAAGTGGTAAAGAAATAATTACATTAAATCACGAAGCATTTGATAGAGCTCTTTATTCAGAAGGAGCATTTACTGCAGCTAAATGGTTAATGAATAAAAAACCTGGTCTATATTCAATGAGAGATGTTTTGAATTTTAAATGAATAAAGTTCAAAGATCCAAAATAATATTAAAAATATTAAATAAGACTTATCCAAAAACACCCATTCCTTTAAAATATATAAATAAATTTACATTGTTAGTTTCTGTTTTGTTATCTGCTCAAACTACTGATGTTAATGTAAATAATGTTACTAAAAATATTTATCCAAAATATAATAAACCGGAACATTTTATAAAATTGGGAAGAAAGAAAATTGAAGGATTAATTAAAAGTATAGGTATTTTTAGAGTGAAGGCTAAAAGTATTTATTTGCTATCAAAACAAATTGTGGAAGAGCATAATGGAAAGGTTCCTGATAATTTTGAAGATCTTGAAAAACTACCGGGTGTGGGTCATAAAACCGCAAGTGTAGTTATGGCTCAAGGATTTGGTCACCCAGCTTTCCCTGTAGATACACATATTCACCGGCTAGCACAAAGGTGGGGCTTAACTAATGGCAAAAACGTTGTCCAAACCGAAAAAGATTTAAAAAGATTATTTCCAAAAAAATTTTGGAATAAACTCCATCTTCAAATTATTTATTATGGAAGAGAATATTGTAAAGCTAGAGAATGTTATGGTTTAACTTGTAAAATTTGTACTACTTGTTATCCTTATAGAAAATCACCAATAAAAACAAAGAAAGCTTAATTATGAAAATTTTAGGAATAGGAAACGCAATTGTAGATGTTATCTGTAAAGTTGATGACAATTTTATTACTCAAAATGGTTTAACTAAAAGTACCATGAAATTAATTTTTGATGAAAATGAATTTAAAAAATTATTAACTAATCTTAAAATAGAAAAAACTGTTTCTGGTGGATCAGTTGCAAATTCAATAGTGGGCATATCTCAATTAGGTAACAAAGTAGGTTTTATAGGTAAAGTATCAGATGATGATCTTGGAACCAAGTATGAAGAAGGATTAAAAAAAGAAAATGTAGAATATTTTTATTCCAAAAAAAAAGAAGAGTTACCAACAGGAACATGTTTAATTTTAGTTACACCGGACTCAGAAAGAACAATGTGTACATTTTTAGGAACCGCAGGAAAAATTAACGAAAGTGATGTTGGTTCTGATGCAATTAAACAAAGTGAAATAATATTTCTTGAAGGCTATCTATGGGACGAAGGAGAACCAAAGAAAGCATTCGATAAAGCAATTAATAATGCAAAAAAAGTTGCAATGTCACTTTCTGATCAGTTTTGTGTTGATAGACACAAACCTCATTTTTTAGATTTAGTAAAAAATAAATTAGATATTACATTTGCAAATGAACAAGAATTTACTTCATTGATCGATGCTAAAAACTTTGACGAGGTTATAAATTTTTCTAAAAAACTTGATAAAATAATCGTAATAACTCGAGGAGAAAACGGAGCTATTGCTATAAAAGGAAACGAAATTGTTGAATGCGATGTTCAAAAAAATCTTAAAATTGTTGATCTAACTGGTGCTGGAGATCTTTTTGCTGCTGGATTTTTACATGGACATGTAAATAATTTATCAATTAAAGAAAGTTTACAAAAAGGAACAGAAATGTCTTCTAAGGTTATTCAGCAAATAGGTGCTAGGCTATAGATCATCTTTTTTTTCTTTTAAAACTACCTTTGCCTTTTTTTGGTTTAACAATTCTTGGCTTATATTTTTTTGACAAAAGATCTTTTGCTATAAAGTTTCTTTTTTTCATTTAATTACATAACCTTGCTTTGTGCTATTTATAAAATTATCATCATTAAAATTTTCTAATATTTTTTTTCTTAGCCTATAAATATGCGTTTCGACAGTATGCGTTTCTAAATTAGAATTATGGCCCCACACTTTCTTTTGAAGTTTTTCTATATTTTGTGGCTTTTTAGAATTTGCTAAAAATAATATTATTTGTATTTCTCTTTCGGTTAGCTTTAAAATTTCTTTGGCATTTTTGATTATTCTTGAGTTTAAATCTATTGAATATTTACCAATCAATACATCTGATTGTTCAGAATACTTTAATTTTAACAAACTTACATTTATTTTTTCTATTAATGTATTAAATGATTCAGGAAATTTATTTAATACTAATTGAAATTTTTCTCCTTTAATTTCGTTTGTAGAATCTGTTAAAATTAAATAATTTTCATTAATATTTTTTTTTAGATTTGGTAGATTTTCTTTTTCAGAAAATGAATATATGTTGAAATCTAAATGAATTTTTAATTCATTTAAAATCTTATATAATTCTGGTAGTTTATAAATTAATACATTCTGATCATTCATAAATTTAAAAATTATGATAATTAAAATTAAAAATAAAGATACTCTAATTATTGGTGAATTCAAACTTAAATGCTGTATTGGAAGAAATGGTATTTCAAAAAATAAAACTGAAGGAGATTTAACCACCCCAGCAGGAAATTTTAAAATTGGAAATTTATACTGGAGAGATGATAGAGTAAAAAAACCTATCACAAAATTATTATGTAAAAAAATTAAAAGAAATATGGGATGGTGTAATGATATTAATAGTTCTTACTATAATAAAGAAATTAAAAAAAACAAAAAAATTAGATATGAAAAAATATATAGAAATGACTATAAATATAATTACTTTATTTTAATAAAGTATAATTATGACAAACCAGAAAAAAATAAAGGAAGTGCTATTTTTATTCACCTTACTAAAAATTACAAACCTACAGCGGGATGCATTGCTCTTAAAAAAAAAGATTTTTTAATTTTTGCTAAAATAATAAGAAAAAATAGTAAAATAATTATAAATTAGCTTCTTTGTCCAAAAATTTTTGAACCAATTCTTAAAAATGTTGAAGTATACTCAATAGCCTCAATATAATCTTCAGACATGCCCATGCTCATTTCTTTTAATTTTAAGTAACTATTAATTTTTTTCATTTCAGAAAAAAATATTTTTGGATCTTTCTTCATAGGAGGTAGACACATTGTTCCTATGATATCTAGATTTAGCTTTTTACATTCAGTATAAAAATCTAGTATATTGTTTTTACTTACACCTGATTTTTGATCTTCATTACCGATATTGATTTGAATAAAAATTTTTGGCTTATTAGCATAATTTTTTTGCTCTTCAGAAATTTTTTTTGCTAATTTTAAACTGTCTACAGAATGTATATAATCAAATATTTTTAAGGCAAATTTAACTTTATTAGTTTGTAGTTTACCTACCATATGAAGTTTTATGTCTTTATTATTTTTTTTAATTTCAGGCCATTTTTCCAAAGCCTCTTGAACTTTATTTTCACCAAAATGAATATGGCCACTTTCAATCAATGGCCTAATATGATCCATTAAAAATGTTTTTGATACTGCAATAATTTCCGGTGTATAATTGTATTTTAACTCAATAATTTTTGTTTTAATTTGAGTTTTTATATTTAATAGGTTTTGAACAGTTTTATGCATTTAAAAAAATATTATTTTATAAATAAATTTGATCCTTATCATATTAAAAAATTAAACAAAAATACTTCAATTATTTACAGAAATTATAATTCTATAATTAACATTAGTTTATTAATCAAAATAAGGAATTTTTGTAGAAAAAATAGAAGAAAATTTTATTTGTCTAATGATGTAAAACTTGCATTAAAGCTTAATTTAGATGGTGTTTATTTGCCTTCTTTCAACAAATCGTTAAAACATCTAAATTACCAAATAAAAAAAGATTTTCTAATTATAGGATCGGCGCACAATCTTCTAGAGATTAGAATTAAAGAAAAACAAAAAATTAGTCATATTTTTATTTCATCAATCTTTAAAAAAGAAAAAAATTATTTGGGTTTTTACAAATTTAAGAATTTATCAAAAATGACAAAAAAAAAGGTTATTGCCTTAGGTGGCATAAACAATAATAATATAAGAAAAATAAATATGCTTAATATTTCAGGTTTTGCTGCAATAGATTATTTTAATAAACTTAAATAAAAAAAGGCCCCTTAATTATAAAGGGGCCTTTAATTTTTTAACTTTTTCTAATTTAAATTAGAACGCAAAAGAAAAGTTTATGCTTTTAGAAGTTTCATCTTCACCTGATGTACCATCTTGGCTATCAGTTGAGTTAGCATGACCACCTATAGTCAAACCACCCATTGTGTATGAAGCAGAAATACCTGAAGATTCTTCATCTTCTTTACCAGATCCAGAGAAGTCAACTTCTTGTCTTCCAGCAGAAACTGTTAAATCTTCGTTTACTGCAAAAGAAATACCATAGTGGTCAGCTTCTGTATCAGATGTAGCAGCAGCAGAAAAATCTACTTCAGATCTTTGCCATCCTACTGTTATACCACCTGTTACATATTTAACCCACATAGACTCTTCATCTTGAGCTGTTGTAACTTCACCTGAACCAGCACCGATAGTTAATCCATCGATTAGGTCAGCATATTGTAAAACGATTGAGCTAGAAGATACACTAGCTGGATTGTAGAATGCAGAAACAGTTAGATTTCCAAAAGTTCCATTGTAAGCAAAAGAACTTGTTGAAGAAATGTTTCCTACAACACCATGGTCTCTTCCATCAGTTACATCGTATACTTCTTCGTAAGCAGTTGGAACTATGTCAGCGTAGTTATTTAAACCACCTACACCTTTTGAAGCTCCTGAGAAAGTAACAGCACCGCTGTCTCCAGAATCAATTTTGATACTGTAGTCATCGTAAGTTCCACCATCTAACTCGATTTGTAGCGAAACTTCCATGCCATTAACATCGCCTGAACCATTAAAGTTCACACTGTCTCCCATTGACCAACCGTTTCCAGTAGTCTCTGAAGTAGAAGTATAGTCTAGAGATGCTCCACCAGTTACAGATAGATCACCAGCTGAAACTGAAGTAGCTACTAAAGATCCTGCAAGAGCAGTTAATCCTAGTTTTTTCAATTTGTTCATATTAATACTCCTTATTGTTAATAATTAATTATAAACTGGGCATTTTTAACAAAATTTATCATAGAGATGTTTATAAATTTACTTTATTCATATAAATAAATTGATAGTGTTGCAAAAATACATCATTATTTATAAGTCAAATTTATAGCTGTATTTTAATTAAATTATGTTAATTAAAACAGGTTAGTGTTAATTTTCCTTAATTATGACGAAATATATATCAATAACCAAAATTCTATCTATTTTTACCCTAATATTATCTCTAATATTGTTAAATTCATGTGGAATTTATAGGCCGGTTGACGCTAGAGAATACCCTCCAGATCCAAAGTTAAGAGTTAAAAAAAATTTAGAAGAAGGAAGAGGGTTTAGGCTTATGGGTAGTGATAAAAAAGGTGGAGTATTTGACTTTGCCAGTTCAAACGAATTATGGAGAGCGAGTCTAGATACAATAGATTTCATGCCTTTAGTTTCTGCTAACTACAGTGGAGGAATTATAATAACAGATTGGTACAATGAGGGTGGAGGTGAATCTGTAAAAATTACAATAAGATTTTTATCAAATGAAGTTAGGGTTGATGCTTTGAGCATAAAAGTTTTTACTAAACAATGTGGAGCAAATATAGACTGTCAAATATCTGAAAATGAAGGCTCATTACCTTCTGAATTAAAAAAAAATATTCTAAAAAAAGCAGCAATATATGAAAAACAAAATAAAGATAAAAATTTCAAAGAGTATCAAGTAACTACTCCTGGTGATAACAAAAGAGAATAATTAAGTTTTTAAAGCAAGACAATTTAGTGAACCGTTATAATTTTAAAACCATAGAAGAGAAATGGCATAAAAAATGGGAATCTGAAAAATTTTTTAAAGCAAAAATAGATAAATCTAAAAAAAAATTTTATTGTTTAGAAATGTTTCCATATCCATCTGGTAAAATTCATATGGGTCATGTAAGAAACTATACAATAGGAGATGTTCTTTCAAGATACAAGATAGCAAAAGGTTTTAATGTTTTACATCCAATGGGATGGGACTCTTTTGGTATGCCTGCAGAAAATGCAGCTAAAGAAAATAACTTAAACCCTAAAGAATGGACTGAAAAAAATATCTCTGTAATGAAAAGCCAACTGAAAAAACTTGGTTTATCAATAGATTGGGATAGAGAAATATCCACCTGTTCTAAAGAATATTACAAACATCAACAATTATTCTTTTTAGAACTTTATGAAAAAGGTCTTGTTTATAGAAAAGAAAATTATGTAAATTGGGATCCTGTTGATCAAACAGTACTTGCAAATGAACAAGTAATAGATGGAAAGGGTTGGAGATCTGGTGCAATTGTAGAAAGAAAAAAACTTAATCAATGGTTTTTTAATATATCAAAATTTTCTGATGAGCTTTTAACAGGGCTAGACGGATTAAATGAATGGCCAAACAAAGTTAAGATTATGCAAAAAAATTGGATTGGAAAATCCTTTGGTTGTGAAATAGACTTTAAAATTGAAGGAAATCTTCCTGTAAATAAAGTGAAATGTTTTACTACAAGGCCAGACACTCTATTTGGTTTTTCTTTTTTAGCTTTATCTGTTGATCACCCAATATCAGATTATTTTAAAAATGATAAAGAATTTATTAAGTTTAAAGATGAATGTTCTAAAACAGGTACAACTGAAGAATCAATTGCTTTGGGTGAAAAAATTGGCTTTAAAACTAATTTATTAGCTATTAATCCTTTAGATAAAAATCATAAAGTCCCAGTTTATTTCGCAAACTTTGTATTGATGGATTACGGTTTTGGTGCTGTTTTTGGATGTCCGGCACATGATCAAAGAGATTTCGATTTTGCAAAAAAATATGATTTAAAAATAAAAACTGTAGTTAAACCAATCGATGAGGATGATAATTATAAAGTTATAAAAGAAGCTTATGCAGGTGAGGGTATAATATTTAATTCAGATTTTTTAAATGGATATAAAGCGCCTGATGAGTCTGTGTTAAAAACAATTGAATATTTAGAAAAAAATAAATTAGGAAATAAAAAAATAAACTTTAGATTAAAGGATTGGGGAGTATCAAGACAAAGATACTGGGGTTGTCCTATACCGATTGCTTATAACAAAGCTGGTAAAATTATCACTGTACCAAAGAAAGAGTTGCCTGTTGCATTGCCAGAAAAAATAAACTTGAAATCCAAAGGCAATCCTCTCGATAACGAAACTGAATGGAAAAAAATTATAATAAATGGAGAAGAATGTACTAGAGAAACTGATACATTAGACACTTTTGTAGATTCGTCTTGGTATTTTTTAAGATTTTGTTCTCCGGATAATAAAGTTTATGGATTTAATCCTGATGAAATTAAATATTGGATGCCTGTTGATCAATATATTGGAGGAGTAGAACATGCAATATTACATTTATTATATTCAAGATTCTTTATGCGTGCTATAGCTCATAAAAATACAAAATTTAACATTAAAGAACCATTTAAAGGTCTTTTTACTCAAGGAATGGTTTGTCACGAAACATATAAATCTGATGAAAATAAATGGCTAAGCCCAGATGAAGTAGCAACTGATGATGGTAAAAAATATTACGAAAAGAACAATCAAAATAAATTAGTTACTGTTGGTCCTAGTGAATCTATGTCTAAATCAAAAAGAAATACTATAGACCCTGAAAAAATAATTAACGATTTTGGTGCTGATGCTGTGAGACTGTTTATTTTATCAGACAGCCCTCCAGAAAAAGATGTTCAATGGTCTGAACAAGGTATGATAGCTTCTTATAAATTTATTCAAAAACTTTGGACATTACATGAAAAAATTAAACAAATAATTAATAAAAATATTAAAGGGGATAAAGAAGAAATTAGCAAATACACAAATCAGTTAATTAATAAAGTAAATAGTAATTTAGATAGATTTAATTATAATGTAATAATAGCAAATATGTATGAAGCTTATAATTATCTATTTAAAAAAATTGATAATAAAATTGATAGTGAAAACTTAAAAGAAAACTACAGAAAGATTTTAACCGTTATGTCTCCTATAATTCCACATTTTACTTCAGAATGTCTTAGTGAATTGAATTTTGAAATAAAACAGGAATGGCCAACAATTAATAAAAAATTACTAGAAGAAGAACAGATAAACTATGTAATTCAAATAAATGGTAAGAAAAAGGGAATTTTAAATACATACAAGGATATATCAGAAGAAAAACTACTAAATGAAATAATAAAAACATCTGATATTAGTAAAATTATTGTAAACAAAAAAATTAAGAAGAGCTTTTTTGTAAAAAATAAATTAATAAATATTTTGCTTTATGAATAAATTTTTTAAACATATTTTTATTTTCTTCCTTATAGTAAATTGCGGATATCAACCTATTTTTTCAGGAAAAAAAGTTAATTTTGCAATTGATAATTTAACATACGATAAAAATAATGAAATTGATTCTGCAATAAATAACAATTTAAAAAATTATAAAAGTTTAGAAAATAAGGATAAAATATTAGATTTAGAAATTTCTAGCAAAATAAATAAAGTTACAACATCATTGGATGATCGTGGTGATCCAAAATCATTTAGGTTAGAGCTTGAGATAAAAACTACATTTAAAAAAGATAATAAATTATTAAATGAAAAAAGTTTTTTTAAATCACATGATTACAATAATAGCACAAATAAATTTGATTTAAAAAAATATGAAAATTCAGTAAAAGAAAATTTAATTGGTAAAATTACAGAAGAAATAATTGTATATATTCTGTCTTTATAAATTTAAATGATAATTAAAGCATTCGAAATAGATAAATTAAAAAAAAAGAATGAAAAATTTTTTTTGTTATATGGTGAAAACGAAGGTTTAAAAAATCAAGTATTTCAAGAGGTTTTTGCTAAAAATTTCGAAAATAAGTTAGAACGTTTTGAAGAAAATGAAATCTTAAATAATTTTGATAATTTTATTTCAAGCATCGTCAACAAATCATTTTTTGATGAATCAAGGTTAATTTTAATACAAAGAACAACTGATAGGATAATTAAATTAATAGATGATTTACTTGATAAAAATATCACTGATACAACAATTGTATTTAACGCTGGTATTCTTGAAAAAAAATCAAAACTTCGATCTAAATTTGAAAAAGAAAAAACTTTAATCTGTGTTCCATTCTATAAAGATGACATCAAAACACTTAGACAAGTTGCAAATAATTTTTTTATAAAAAATAAAATTTCATTATCTCAAGAAGTTGTTAATTTAATTGTGGAACGTAGTAGTGGAGATAGAATAAACCTAATGACTGAATTAGAAAAAATTTCCCTTTTTGTGATTAACAAGAAAAAAATAAATATTGAAGATGTAATAAAATTAACAAATTTAGCAGAAAATTATAGTATTTCAGAATTGGCTGATAACTGCTTGTTAAAAAATTTAAATAAAGTTAATAAAATTTTTAATGAAAATATTTTTTCTTTAGAGGATTGCATATTGATAATTAGAACATTATTAATAAAATCTAAACGACTTTTAGAATTAAAAAAAGTTCAAAGAACTAACAAAAATCTTGATGAAATAATTACAAGTTACAAACCACCAATTTTTTGGAAAGATAAAGAGATTGTCAAAAATCAAATTAATAAATGGGAATTGGTTGATACAGAAGAAATGATTTACAAAATTAACAAAACTGAATTAGAAGTAAAACAAAACTACACCAATGCTTTAAACATAGTTTCAGATTTTGTTCTTAACTCCGCAAGATAGCTAATAGTTTGCCTTTATAACCATTATAAGTCTATTTAATTGGTCTAAATCTTTATATTGAAAAGAAACCATACCTGAATTGTTTTTTTTATTAGTAATAGAAACCTTAATGCCTGTCTTGTCTTCTATGCTAGATTCCAAGCTTAAAAGATCTGCATTTTTGGTTTTTTTAGTCTTATTACTATTAAATTTTAAAACTCTAATTAAATGTTCAGATTGGCGAACAGATAATTTTTTATCTATAATTTTTTTTGCTAAAAAAAATGCATTTTCGAGACCTACTAAAATTTTTGCATGTCCTTGAGAAATTTTTTCTTCTATTATTAATTCTATAACTTCTTTAGGTAAAGAAAGTAATCTTAAACAATTAGATATATGAGCTCTACTCTTTCCTATAAATTTAGAAACCTTATCTTGATCATAATTAAAATCATCAATTAATCTTTTGTATCCTTCTGCCTCTTCTATAGGATTTAAATCTTTTCTTTGAACATTTTCAACAATTGCAAACTCTAAGGATTTTAAATTATCTGCCTTTATAATTATTACCGGTACTTCATGTAAGCCTGCATTTTGAGCAGATTGCCATCTTCTTTCTCCTGCAATAATTTCATACTTTCCATCTTGATCTTCTGATCTTCTAACAACAATAGGCTGAATGATTCCTCTTTCTTTTATTGAGTTAGTAAGTTCCTCTAAGCTTTCTTTGTCAAATTTTTTTCTTGGCTGGTATTTGTTCCTTACTATAGAACTTATTGAAATTTTACTTTTATCTTCGCTTGATTGACTATCTCCAATCAATGAAGATAGTCCTCTACCAAGTCCCTTTTTAGATTTAAATGGATTTATCATGCTGCACTTTCAACGGGATTATCTTGATTTAAAAATTCTTCTGCAAAGCTAAAATAAGCTTTACTACCTGGACAAATTTTATCATAAAGAAGCACTGGAACTCCATGAGAGGGTGCTTCTGAGAGCCTTACGTTTCTTGGAACGACTGTAGAATAAACTTTATCTTTGAAATAATTTCTAGCTTCTTGTTCTACTTCGCTAGATAATTTATTTCTCTTGTCGTACATAGTGAGAAGTATACCCCTCATATCCAAAGATGGATTTAGGTTAGATTTAATTCTTTCGATCGTCTTCATAAGTTGAGTAAGGCCTTCGAGTGCAAAAAATTCTGTTTGAAGAGGCACCACAAGCGAGTTAGAGGCAACCAGGGCCATAATTGTCAGAAGACTTAAAGATGGTGGGCAATCAATAAGTATATAATCATATGATGCCCTAGAATCATTTAAAATAGAGGTTAATTCATCCTTCAATTTAAAGGCTCTTCGGCTGTCTCCTGCTGTCTCAATCTCTAAACCTGAAAGATCTACATTGGAAGTGATTAAATTTAAATTTTCAAACTTAGTTGACTGGATTACCTCTGAAATTTTTCTATTCCCATTAAGCACACTATAAATTGTTAAATCAGAGTTATCTGTATTTGATATTCCAAGACCTGTTGTGGCATTTCCTTGCGGGTCAAGATCAATTACCAAGATTTTTTTTCCTTTCATTGTCAAGCCTGCTGCTAAATTAATTACGGTAGTAGTTTTTCCTACTCCACCTTTCTGATTAATAACTGAAATAATTTTTTTATCCATTTTTTTTTTTTAAATTTGAAATCTTTACCACTAATGACTCACCGCTTGTTAAACTTTTTTTTTCTTCATAATTAAAATTCCATTTTTTTAACGCCTCATTCAAAATTTTTTTTCCACTTTTACCTAAAAATAAAATTATGTATTTGAACTTTATGAAATTGTTTGAAGCGATGTCAAAAATAATTGGCAAAGGCTTGAATGCCCGTGAGATTATAATGTCTGTTTGTAAATTTTTTTGTTCAAAAATATTTTTTTGTTCAATCTCGGTATTTAAATTAAATTTTTTTGAAACTTCTTTTAAGAAATTACTTTTATGATAGCTTTTTTCATAAAAAATTACTTTAAATTGTGGTTTTTTAGGTTTCATCAATATTGCTAAAACTATACCAGGTAAACCTGCGCCAGATCCTAAATCAGTGCATATTTTAATATCATTTTTATCAATAAAATCAATGATTTGCGCACTATCTGCTATATGTCTTGTATTTATTGACTTTTCCGTGCTTGAACTTATCAAGTTTATATCTTTATTCTTTTTTAGAATTGATAAGCTATAATTGTTAAGCTCATCCAATGTTTCACGTGAAACATTTTGGATACCAAGTTTTGTATTTTTTATAAAATTCGAATCGATCAAGCTATATGCTTAATAGACCTTCTTTTAAGGTGAGACAACAAAATATATACAGCAGCAGGGGTAATTCCATCGATCCTTAGCGCCTGACCCATGGTTTTGGGCCTAATTTTCTTGAATTTTGACTTAACTTCATTAGAAAGGCCAGAAAATGTGTCATAATCGATTTTTTCTGGTATAACTAAATTTTCATCCTTTTTAAAAGCTAAAATATCATCATTTTGCTTCTTTAAATAACCTCTGTAATGTGAATTTATCTCTAATTGCTCATCTATTTCACGTGAAATAAACTTTATTTCAGGCCATATTTCTCGTATTTTAGACATATCTACTGATTTCTGACTTAGAATCTGATTTGCATTGCGGTTGACACCATCTTTTGCAATATTAATTCCATATTTAGAGACTTTTGACGGTGTAATATTCAATTTATCCATTTTATCATGAGTTTTTTTAAGCTCTGAATGCTTTTCTTTATATATATTTTTCCTTTCTTTCATTACTAATCCTATATCTATTCCTTTTTGGGTAAGTCTTATATCAGCGTTATCCGATCTTAAAGATAGCCTATATTCTGCCCTAGAAGTAAACATTCTATATGGTTCAGCTACTCCCTTAGTCACTAGATCATCAATCATTACTCCAATATATGCATCAGATCTATCAAGTATAAATGGTTCATTTTGCTTAAATGATAAAGCTGAATTAATTCCAGCTATAAGTCCTTGTGCTGCAGCTTCCTCGTACCCTGTTGTTCCATTTATTTGCCCAGCTAAATACAAATTTTTGATTTTTTTAGTCTCTAAAGTCAAAAATAGCTCCCTTGGATCAACAAAATCATATTCAATAGCATATCCAGGTCTTAAAATTTTTACATTCTCTAAACCACTGATTTTACTACATATTTCTTGTTGTACCTCGACCGGAAGAGACGTAGATATGCCATTTGGATATACAGTATAATCATTTAAGCCTTCAGGTTCTAAAAAAATTTGATGCCTTTGTTTATCAGCAAATTTTACAATTTTATCTTCTATTGAAGGGCAGTATCTTGGTCCAACACCCTGGATACTCCCTGAGTACATTGCACTTCGATTTATATTTTTTGAAATAATTTTATGAACAGACTCATTAGTATAAGTCATTCGACATGAAATTTGCTTATTTGAATTTTTCTTAGTTAGGAAAGAAAAGAAGTATGGATCTTCATCAGCAAACTGTTCTTCTAAATTATTAAAATTGATGGTTCTAGAATCTAACCTTGGGGGTGTGCCTGTCTTAAGTCTTCCAATTTTAAAGTTAAGTTTTTTTAGTTCGTCGCTTAACCCTGTAGTAGGTTTTTCATTATATCGACCAGCTGGTGTTTGTTTTTCCCCTACATGAATCAACCCATTTAAAAAAGTGCCAGTTGTTAGTATTAGTTTTGAAGTTTCAATTTTTTTTCCTGACTGTGTTATAAATCCTTTTATAACGTTTTTTTCGAATATAAACTTAATTACAGGATCAGAAAAAACGCTTAAATTACAGTAGTTTAAAAGTTTTTCTTGCATATATTTTTTATATAATGATCTATCAGTTTGAGTTCTTGGACCTCTAACTGCTGGACCTCTGCTTCTATTTAATAGTCTAAATTGAATACCTGATTTATCTGCTACATCTCCCATAACTCCATCAAGCGCATCTATTTCTCTAACTAAATGTCCTTTACCTAAACCACCAATAGCTGGATTACATGACATCTCTCCTATTGTTTCTATTTTATGTGTGAATAGAGCTGTATTGACACCTAATCTTGCCGATGCTGCTGCAGCCTCACATCCGGCATGCCCTCCTCCTATTACTACTACATCGAATGACATATCATTTTTCATATATTAAACTTATAACTGAAAGAAATATTTACAAGACTAGAGTACAAATATAAAAAAAAAAAAATAAAGTTCAGAATCCTTAATTATGAATGAAAATAAAGAAAAAGGACCATAAAAAGCCAATAAATTGAAGATTATTTGCCAATGCAAAAATCGTTGAAAATACTACCTAATATCTCCTCAACGTCTACTTTTCCAACAATTATACCTAGATGTC
>CACKXX010000002.1 GCA_902604265.1 uncultured Pelagibacteraceae bacterium
TTCTGTTTTATAGTTAAATAAACCCTTATTTTAGTATCTTTTTTGCTATTGTTAATTGAAAAGAACTTTTATAGAACATGTATGTACTTAATTTGTTCTATGTTAACTAAAAAACAAAAAAACCTACTTTTATTTATCAACAAGAAGTTGAGATCTTCTGGAGTGTCACCTTCTTATGAAGAAATGAAACAGTCATTAAATCTCAAATCAAAATCAGGTATCCATAGATTAATTAGTGCTTTAGAAGAAAGAGGTTTTATAAAAAGGTTGGCTCATAAAGCGAGAGCTTTAGAGGTTATCAAGCTTCCTGAAACAGCCTCTGCAAATGACATTTATAATTCATTTTCTCCAAGTGTTATAAAAGGAGGCTTGGATGAGAGTAATTCATCAAATAAAGATACAGACATTCCAGTTCTTGGTAACATTGCAGCAGGAACACCTATTGAAGCTATCCAAAACGAAGTTACTCGAATTCCTCTGCCTGAAAATATAGAAAAAAATGGTGAATTTTTTGGTTTAAAAGTAAGTGGAGATTCAATGATTGAAGCAGGGATAAACGATGGCGATACAGTTATTATAAAAAAAACAAATACAGCAGAAAATGGTAAAATTGTAGTTGCTTTAATTGATGACCATGAAGCAATGTTAAAAAGATTAAGAAGAAAAGGTAAAACTGTTGCACTTGAAAGTGCAAATAGAAATTACGAAACTAAAATTTTTGGTCCAGATAGAGTAAAAGTTCAAGGTATTCTGGTATCTTTATATAGAAACTTCCATTAAAATAGTCTAAACATCATTAATGACAAAAGTAGCAACAAGATTTGCTCCGTCTCCAACTGGACCTCTACATATAGGAGGTGTAAGAACTGCATTGTTTAATTGGTTGTATTCAAAAAATCAAAAAGGTTCATTCTTTTTGCGAATTGAAGATACAGACAAAGAAAGATCGAAAGATGAATATAAAAATCAAATAATACAATCTCTTAAATGGATAGGCATTGAAAATGATGGAAATGAATATATACAATCAAAAAAAATAGACGATCACATTAAAGTTGCTAACGAATTATTAAAAAATGGTCATGCGTACAAATGTTATTGTTCAAATGAAGAAATAGAGGAACAAAAAAATAGAGCAAAACAAAAAAAAGTTCCATACATTTATGATAGAAAATGGAGAGATAAAAGTGAAACTGACGCTCCAAAAAATATCAAACCAGCTATTAGATTTAAAAGTAAAATCAATGGATCCACTATATTAAAAGATTTAGTTCAAGGAGATATTGAAATAGAGAATAACACTATTGAAGATTTTATCATATTAAGAAATGATGGATCGCCTACATATAATTTATCTGCTTCAGTTGACGATCATCAGATGAGTATTACTCATATAATTAGAGGCGATGACCACAAAATTAATACATTTAAACAAATGCAGATTTATTTAGCTATGAAATGGGAACTGCCTTCCTTCGCTCATATACCTTTAATTCACACAACAGATGGAAAAAAATTATCAAAAAGAGATAAGGCTTCAACATTAGACGATTATTCAAAGATTGGCGTAATGCCAGACGCTTTAAGAAATTACCTACTAAGGCTAGGATGGTCTTTTAAAGATAAAGAAATATTTACAGAAGAAGAAAGTATTAAATACTTTAATTTAGAAGGTATAGGTAAATCTCCATCAAAGCTTGATATGAGCCGAATTTTGTCAATGAATGAACATTATATTAAAAATAAAGATGAAAATGATCTTTTTAGTCAATTTGCAAAATACTGCGAAAATTACAAAGAAAAGATAAATGATCAAAAAGAGAAAAAAATTAAATCCTCATTATCATTTTTAAAAAATAAAGCTAAAACTTTAGAAGATATATACAATAATTCTAAATATATAATTCAAGATAAAGTTACAATTAATAAAGATGACTTAAAATTATTAGATGATAAAGCCAAAAAAGTTATAACTGAATTCTCTAATAATATTTCAAGTATAGAAATATTAAACAAAGAAAACTTAGAACCAATTATTAACGATCTTATAAAATCTCATGAAACTAACTTTAAAGGAGTTGGACAACCATTAAGAATAGTATTAACAGGATCAAAATTTGGACCTGGAATTTATGATATTATAACTTCTCTAGGTAAAAATGAAGTAATGAAAAGATTAAGTTTTAATTAAAAAGGTCTACTTGCTTTAATTGCAAATTCATTTTCAAAATCTTTATTATTTTTTATTAATCTTCTTATAGAGGTAGATAAATACCAGCTATCAATTAAATTTAAATCAAAACCTACTTCAAACTTTATAGAGTTAGAATAGTTTTCCTTTATAGTATAATTATATTTAGTACTTGGATCGGATACATATGATGCTTTTACTTTTGAATTAGGAGAGAAATTTTCAAAAAATTCAATCCTGGCATAAGGTAATAAATGACCTTTGTTAATTTTTTTTTTGTATTTAAGTAAAGTACCAAGTGAAATCGATCTACTAATTAAATTTTGTTCTTCAAAATATAATGCTTGTATATTACCAGACTCCGTGAAGCTATCAAATTTAGATAAACCAATATCACCTCTTCCAAATAATAATGATGTAAAATTATTTTTATTTATTATTTTATTAAATTTAATTGACGTAAAATATTGTTTGATATCCCTATTTCCAGTTAATATATTTGATGTATCGGCTTGCTCAACTCTTTTTAGATCATTATTTATGTATCCATAACCTATTAAACTATCAATAAAGGTCGAACGTGTCTTATACCAACTAGAATATACAGTAATGCTATTTGCATCAGATCTAATTGTTGTACCTAACGGTCCCACATCAGTATCTTGATCTTCTATTCGAATAGCTATTCCAAAAAGAGTATTTTTTTTTATTATTTTGTCCATACCAATAACTAATGCATTCGTATCAAAAGCTTGATTTTCTTTACCTGTTTTGAGTTTAATTTTACCCTTTTTAATATAACCAGAACTCCATATTTTCCACTTTCGGGGTATTAATCCAAATTCATTTTTTAAATATTTTGAAAGTGGCAAATCATTTATAAATTTTTCAATATTTTCTTCAGATAGTTTTTGTTCTTTTTTAATATCACCTTTTAAAAGATATACATCTAAAAGTTTTGCATATGGATATGTATCCTTATTTGTAATATCAATACTTAAGCCAAGATCCTTAAATTTAATACTGTCATTTTTTTTTGTGGTTCTATACCACTCCATTCGTTCTAGAACTGAATTTGTTGAATTATAAATAAATCTTTTTGAACTCTCCGATTGACCTTCAACTATACCAACTAATTGTTTATCATCAAAAACATCAAATGTATTATCACTAGCTTCTGTAGATGTTATTGTTATTGTTGCTTCGCCTGAAACAGTGGCTGTACCTCCCATACCACCATACTCAATTATATAAGCATCAACATTGGTATTATCTATTACATAATCATTCCACTCACCTTTTCTAACTCCTGATCCATAAACATGCATATAATTTTCTCCTTCAACATATTCATTTGGTTCACCGAAGTTCCAGTTTAAGTAACTTTGTTCTGTACATACGCTACCGGAGATTGTACCGCCTGTTCCACCGACACCAAATTTTTGACAAGTATATGTTTGTCCTGCTTCGGGTCCATCCATCCATTTCCAAACTCTTTCAGTTTCACTATCAGATCCCCCTGTCCATGCACTTACTGAAATTTTGTCTGCTATGAAATCATTTTCTTGTTCAGAAGTAATAGTTACTAGATAACCAGTGAGTCCATTAAATTTTTGAGCTTCACTTTTTGCTGCAGCCCTTGCATCATCCCAGTCAATATCAGTTGATGAAATAGCTCTATAATAATGACCATTAGACGAATTATATGCTGCACCAGTCGGTGTAGCGGATGCTGTAATAGATACATTAGAGGTACTACCATCACCTTTGAAGGAGAGAGTAGCTAATGCGGTATTAACTTCAGCTTGAGTTCCTTCAAAACCAATCTCAGATCTATTATCATCTGTACAATTATCAGGTTCAGAACTTGAATTATCAGCTGTATATCCACAATATCCATTTATTTGTTCAAGACCTGTAACAGTAGTGATTTTTACATAACCAGCTGTAGCTACAATTGTAATAAGTACATCGGTAGAAAAACCACTTACAGAAGGAGTTGTGCCAGTTTCAGACAATAGAACAAAATCTGAGGTGTTGGTTGTTAAAGTTGAAGGAAAAGTGAAACTTGCTGAATAAACAGTTTTACAATTTAAAAAAGAAATTAAAAAAAAAAATAAGAAATAAAATTTAAGTCTTAAAAATTTCATAGCAAAAAAAGTTTTAAATTAATCTTATAAATAATTAAATTTCAAGAAAATTAACTTAGATATTTAAGTATAATTGAAGAGGCTTCATCAGCGGATGAAGTTTTTGATCTAATTTCATTTAAAGTATTACTAAAATCGTTAATTTGTTTATCCATAAGCGCAGGGTTTTTTAAGAAATAAATAACTGATTTAAATATTTCTTTAGAGTTACATTCATTCTGAATAAGTTCAGGGATAACTTCTTTATTATTAATTATATTAATAATATTAGCAAATTTTACTTTTACTAAAAATTTAACAATCATAAAATTTATAAAATTCATTTTATAAATAATAATTGATGGAATTTTTGCATTACAAATTTCTAATGAAACTGTACCTGATTTAGAAACAGCAAATACAGAATTCGATAATATTTGTGATTTAACATTTTCGTCAGAAATCACTTGGATATTATCTAGATTTGATAATTTGATATTATCATTAATATAATTTTTATTTTCTTCAGTTGCATGAAATACAAACAAATAATCATTAAATTTATCAGTCATAAGTTTTATAAAATCTATTAAAATTGGCAAAAGTATACTGGTTTCAGATGATCTGCTTCCTGCAAATATAGATATAATTTTTTTATCTTTTGGAATTAAATTTGATAAATCAGTTTTTGATTTAATACTTTTTTCAAGTAACGGATGTCCTACAAATGTGCTATTAATATTTTCTTTATCAAAATATTTCTTTTCAAAATTAAATAATAAAAGAATATGATCTAAAAATTTTTTAAATTTCTTTACTCTGCCCTCTCTCCAAACCCACACTTGAGGAGCTACATAATGTATTGTTTTAATATTAGGATCAATTTTCTTAACTTTTTCAGCAACTCTTAAGGTAAAATCAGGACTATCAACACTAAATAAAATATCAGGTTTAAATTCAATTATTTTATTTACAGTTTCATTAATTTTTTTTTTTATTTTAAATATATTTAACAAAACGCTTGTGAAACCTATATATGTGATCTCTTTTAAATCATATATAGATTTTATACCTAAAGAATTTAAATGTGCTCCACCAACACATGAGTATTCGATATCTGAATTATTTTGTTTTAATTTAGAAATAACAGTTGAGGCTAATTTATCTCCAGATGGTTCTCCAGTAAGTATAAATATTTTTTTCATTTAACTGTAATAAACATTTTATTTTTATTAGCCCAATTTATGCATTTATTTTTATCTAAAAATACGTTCTGCTTGTTCTTTAACACTATTCCTTTAAGACCTGCCATTCTACAATGTTTTAATGTTTTTAAACCTACTGTAGGTAGATCAATTCTTAGGTCTTGTTTTTTCTTTGGAAATTTTACTAAAACACCATTATTCCTAAATTTTTTACTATTACATTTTTTTAGCATTTTTTCTGTTCCACCCTTGCCTTCGATAGCAACGACTTTTTTATTTCTGACAACTGTTCCTTGACTATAATTATACTTACCTAATTTGTTTAATGTTCTTATAGCTTTGATAATATCTTTTTTATCTTCTTTGTTAGGTTTTGTTTTAGAATAGTTTCCTTTTTTAAGTGATAATTCTGGATTAAATGATAATGAACTTATTGTTTTTATTGACTGCTCTTTCAAAATATTAATAATTTCTTTTAATATTGCTGCATCACCGATTTTTGAGGATTTTATTATTCTCGGCATATAATAAATACCTTTTAAATCCATTTTAAGATTTGAAAATTTTGGTTTTGAGACTTTGCCAGCAAAAAGTACTTTTTTACATTTATTTCCTTTTAAAAGACTAATAATTTTACCAAATTGTCCAATTGATACTGAATATGACTTTCTATCTTTTTTAAATTTTTTTGATTTAGATAGATCAATTATTAAATAATTTAGTCTTTTTTTCTTTATTTTCTTTAGAATTTCAATTGGAAAACTAGTATCTCCAAATATCAAGCCAATCATCTTACTCCTTTGAAAAAGGTGTGCAAATAGATCTTTTTTTATCCTTTGTTATAAATTCAATAACATTTTTTACTAATGGATTTTTCTTAAACTCTCCATTTAACTTGTTTAAATTGTCTGTAAGATTTTTTGTTGCAAAAATTTCTTTGTAGGCTTCTGAGAGACCTAAAATATCTTTGTTTTCAAAATTTGCTCTTCTTAATCCAATTAAATTGAGTCCTTGTAAATAATTTCTATTACCAATTGATAGACCGTAAGGTATAACATCATGCAAAACACCAGTCATTCCTCCAATCATAGCCATTTGCCCTATTCTTGTAAATTGTTGAACTGCGGAGTTCCCACCTATAACTACGTTATCCTCAATATTTACATGACCGCCTAAAGGTACATTGTTCGCAATAATTACATTGTTGCCAACTTTACAATCATGAGCAACATGAGAAGAAATCATAAACAAACATTTATCACCAATTTTTGTTAAACCTCCTCCTCCTTTAGTGCCAGGATGAATTGTTACATATTCTCGAATTTTGTTATTATCTCCAATTATAAGTTTGGTTTCTTCATCATTAAATTTTAAATCTTGAGGATCATTGCCTATAGCTGCAAAAGGATAAATTTTATTTCCCTTTCCAATTATTGTATTGCCTGAAATATTTACCTGTGAATGAATTATTGTATTATCTCCAATTTCAACATTAGGACCAATTACAGAATATGCTCCAATTTTCGCTGAAGTTGAGATTTTAGCTTTGCTATCTATTATTGCTGTTTTGTGAATCATTTATTCTCTCTTATAAAATCTTTTAAATTTTTTGCAGGATATCCCATAACTTTAGTATTATCGGGAATGTCATTTATTACTCCACTACCTCCACCAATTTGAACATTATTACCAATTTTTAAATGACCAGATATACCAGCTTGACCACCTATCATAACATTATTTCCTAATGTTGAACTTCCGGCAAAACCTACTTGTCCAGCAATAATACAATTTTCACCAATCTTAACGTTGTGAGCAATGTGGACTTGGTTATCTAAATAAGTATTTTTACCTATTACGGTATTAGACATTGATCCACGATCAATTGTTGAACCACATCCAATTTCAGCATTATCATTAATTATAACCACTCCTATTTGTGGATATCGGTAGTTTTTTTTTTTATCTGGAAAAAAACCAAAGCCTTTTTTTCCAATTACACAGCTATCTAAAATATGTACATTGTTATTTATTATAGTATTTCTGATAATAACATTTGAACCAATAGAGCAATTATTTCCAATAATAACATTTTTCTCTATTATTGAATTATGACCAATTGAACAATTTTTTCCAATTTTTACATTTTTACCGATTAATACATTTTTTCCATATTTGATTTTTTTCTTAAAAGAAGTTTTGGTTATTTCTTTTGATGTAATGTCGAAACCATCAAAAACAGAGTCGGGGTAAAAAATTTTGGTAATTTTTGCTATAATTAACAAAACATTGTCTACAACTATTTTATTACAATTAGCTGGTAAATAATTTTTAAGATTTTCAGTAGTTACACAAAATGAAGCTTTTGTTTTTGAAGCTAAATCAAAATATTTTTTTGAATGAAAGAACGTAATATCTTTTGAAGTTGATGTTGATAAATCCTTTATGTCATGGATTTTAAAATTTTTAAAATTATTAATATTTTTTAAACCTGCAGATTTTAAAATTTTATCAATTTTAAAAGGACCATAGTTTTTAAAAAAAGGATTGCTCATTGATAAATTTAATATCAAAAGTAAAATTAAATACTTATCAAGATTTATTGCTAATTATTTCCTATCAACAATTGTTGCTGACCATTGAGCATCAGCCATTTTTTTTCCTTCAACAGTAGCTACACCTTTATATTTCCAAACTTTGCCATGAGATCTAATGGCCTCTATATATAATTCTAATTTACAATCAGGTATAACAGGGTTTCTAAATCTGGCTTTTTCAATACTCATCAAAAAAACTAATTTATTTTCATATTCAGATTTATCTATACCAGCAGCTGTCAAAGCAGCGGCAGCTTGTCCAAAAGCTTCAACAATAAGAACTCCAGGCATAACGGGGTTTCCTGGAAAATGCCCTTGAACATAAAAACTATCTTTTTTGACATTAACAATTGCAGTAGCTGAAAATAACTTTTTAATATTAATTAATTCATCAATTAAAAGCATGGGTTCTCTGTGTGGAAGAAGATCAGCAATTTGTTTTTTATTTAATTTTTCAGTCATTATTGTAATTCAATCTTTTTAATTTTTTTATTTAATAGATCGAGAATATCTTTTGTTATATTTAATTCAGATTTACCTATAATAATACTTTTTTTTTCAACAATCATTGAAATAGAGTTTTGTGCTGAGTACTCGGAAATAATTTCATTAATATTTTTTAAAATTAATTTAGCTGATTCATCTTTTAGCTTATTTAATTTTAAGTTTTTTTCATTCATTAAATTTTGAAAAGATTTATATTTTTCTTTTAATAACGCTATTTCTTTTTCATATTCTTCCTTGCTTAAAATATTTTTTTTTTTTAACAAATCATCATCTTCTTTTTTTATATTAGTTTCGATTTTTTTAAACTCAGTAATATTTTTGTTATTAATTTCTTTAAGTTTTTTGTTTAAATTTTGACCAACTATAGATTCATTTAATAATAAGTTGACATCTAAATATACAATTTTATTTTCAGCAAAACAGCTATTGCTGATAACAAAAAAAATAAATACGATTAGAAGTTTTCTCATTAGAAAGTGGTTCCAATGTCAAATCTAAAAGTTTGTTCTACATCAGAGCTAGCTTTTGTTATTGGAGTTGCAAAAGAAAAATTTAATGGTCCGATCGGAGTAAACCAATCAATTGCAAGACCGGTTGATGACCTAATTTTGCTATTGTCTAAACTGCTATCAAAATCAACACCCCATAAATTTGCTGCATCTAGAAATAAAGTAAAATCAAGATTTTGCACTTCTGGAAGAAACTTTGGTAAATTGGTTGATAGATTTAGTATTGAAGAATAGTTTCCGCCTATAAAATCGCCAGAGTCTACAGGTCCAACTTTTCCAGACTCAAATCCTCTTAATCTTCTTGATGGAATATAAAGCCTTTTGGATACTCTTATATCTTCACCAGATATTGAGTTTGCTGTTTTGAGTAAAAAATTGACTCCAAATACCTGATCATCAAGAAAAGTAAAATATTTAGAGTAATCAAACTGATTCACTACCGTCAAGTCATCTGAATATAATGGTAAAGATTGGTAAAAACCAATTTTATATCCATCAGATGGTCTGAAATTTTGATTTAATTTGTTTAGTGTAAATTTGTAATTGAAAGTAGAGTCTATATAGTCACCTTCTTGTTTTTTCCTTGTATTTGAAGCTGAAGATGAAGTTTTCATAGTTTCATAGTAGTTTGAAAAAGAGGGTGAAAAAAATATGTCTTTATATTGCTCATATGAAGTTCCAAGAGAAAAACCAGTTTTTGTTGATTTATAACCAAATGCTGACATTCTATCCAGTGAAGTATTTTCAAATGAAGTATTTAAATCCTTTTTAGAGTTTTTATAGTTTTTAGTAGTAGTTGAAAATAATCCAGTTATACTTGAGTCAGAAATTGTTAAATTAGCGTCTAGTTTTTGTCCTTTTCCTAAATAATTCTTTTCTTTAATTCCAAAAGTAATAGAAGAACCACTTGTACCAGTACCAGCTCCAGCCATAATTTCACCGGTTGGCATTTCTTCAACACTAATGTCTATAACTTTAAACTCATCTGATTTACCTTTGGACACTTTTGATTGAACATTTTTAAATATCCCTAATGATTTAATTTCATTAACAGAATTATTTAATAATATTTTATTATATGGATCACCCTCATCAACTTGCAATTGATTTCTTATGACTTTATCGTTAGTAATGTAATTTCCAAAAAGATTAATTCTTTCAACATATTTTTTTTCAGATTCAGTAAGATTTATTGTTAAATCGAGCTTGTCCTCATATAAATTCTCATTATATGTTGCGTTAAAAAATGAATAATCACTATTTAAAAGAAGTTTATCAATTTCTTTTAATATTGAATTAATTTTTTTTAGAGAATAAATTTCACCTTTTAATTTATTTAATGATGATGCTATATCTTTAAATTCATTTTCAGAAAAATCACTTGGAAAATTTAAGTTAAGATTATTAAAATAATATCTTTTTCCTGCATTAATATTAAAAATTAATTCAAAATTATCATCATCAGTGACTTGAGCGGATGCACTTTCAACTTTAACATTGTAATAACCTCTATTTTTATAATAACTTTTTAATAATTTTTTATCTAAAGAAATTCTATTAATATCTAAAAATTTTTTATTTGATATAAATTTCCAAAATTTTGTCTCCTCCGAAACTATAATATTTCTTAATTTTCCATCTTTAAATTTTTTGTCTCCAATAAATTTAATTTTTTTAATATGCGCTTTTTTTCCTAAATCAATATTATAAATTAAATCAACTGTATAATTATCATTATTTTTTATTTCTGACTCCACCTTTGAAAAATAAAAACCATTGGATCTTAAAATATTGATAATTTTCGTTTCATCACTTTTTACCGTGTTTTTTAAAAATGGATTTTTTTCTTTGAGTTCAACAGTACTCTTTAAGGTAGAAATAATATTTTTCTTTTTAATGCCATTGAATATCAAAGATTGAATTACTGGATTTTCTTTTACAGTAATTTTAAGTATTTGATTAGAAAATGAAACTTTTACATCTTTGAAAAAATTTGTTGAATATAATTCTTTAATTATTTCATTCAAGTTACTTTCATTTATATCATCATTGATTTTAACTTTGGAAAATAAAATAATTGTTTTGCTGGAAATTCTTTTATTTCCATCAACTTTAAATTCTTTTAAAATTTCTGCGAACGAAATAGAATTAAAAAAGAATATTAATAATAATAATTTTATTATTAGCTTCATATCATTTTATCTTTACACATAGATTTCTAGTTTTCAATCTAACATCTTCAGAAAGAGTTATAATATCAGATATATTTTTGGGTTTTTTGCTTATAAGTGATGAATATTTTTTATTGTTAATGATATTCGTTAGTTTTTCTTGAATATCCAAAAAATTAATCTTATTTTTAATAAATAAATCAACTAATTCATCATTAGCAGATATCAGTACAGTCTCGAATAATGTGTTTTTATTTTTTATCTTTTTTAAAAATTTCAAAGATTGAAATTTATTAGTATCAACTTTGCTTAGATTTATATTGTTTAGAATATTTAAATTAATTTTTTTTGTAACAATTTTTCTGTAAGTATTTTGATATATTGAATTAAAAATTGGTATCTTCATATCAGGGTCATGAGCTAATATTTTTATTTGACCATTGTAAAATTTAATTATTGAATGGATATAAGATTTTGGATGAATTAAAATTAAAAATTTATTCATATTTATATTAAATATTCTTTGAGCTTCAATTATTTCAAAAACTTTATTCATAAGCGTAGCTGAATCAACAGAGATTTTATTACCCATTTTCCAATTTGGGTGTTTAACTGCATCTTTGGATTTAACATTTCTTAATTCTTTTAATTTTAAATTTAGAAATGGTCCCCCTGAAGCAGTGATAATTATTTTTTCAACATTGCTAACTGACTCATTTTTTAATAATGACCAAATTGAAAAATGTTCTGAATCTACAGGTATAAATTTAGTTTTATATTTATTTAATTTTTTTTTTATTAAATCCCATGCACATATTATTGACTCTTTATTTGCTATTGCTATGTTTTTTGTTGAATCAATACAATTTATTGTTGAATCTAACCCTGCCAAACCAGTTATAGCACACATAATATAATCAAGTTTTTTTTTAATTATTTTTTTTTTTAGCTCATTAAATGAATTAAACACTTTAATTTTTTTAATAATAAATTTTTTTTTATATTTTAAATAACTTTTTTTATCAAAAATAATTACTGATTTTGTTTTAATAATTGATGTTTGCTTTAACAATTTTTTTACATTTGTATTAGTAGATAAAAAAATTACATTGAAATCTTGGTTATTATTTTGAATTATTTTAACTGTATTTTCACCAATTGATCCTGTCGAACCCAATATTCCAATTTTTTTTATTATCATAAAATTTTTAATAAAATATATGTAAACGGAAAAGCAAAAATCATACCATCAATTCGATCTAACAAACCACCATGGCCTGGAATAATATTGCCAGTATTTTTAATTTTAGATTTTCTTTTAAAAAATGAAATTACTAAATCACCAAACTGACTCACAAATGAAATAAATAAAACAATAATCATTATCTGTATGTTCAATTCACTATCAACTTTTGATAGTGAAAAAAAGCTTAAGTTGTTAAAATACAAACTTGCTGAAATTATAGATAGTAAAAAACTCCCCATCATTCCTGCATACGTTTTATTTGGACTTATTTTGGTAAGTTTAGGACCTTTTAAAAATTTACCAAAAACATATCCTCCAATATCGGTAGATATACAAGTTATGAGTATAAGTATGAAAATTTTATAATCACCTTCACTTCTTAAAAAATAACAGGTGTATAAAGAAAAAATAATAAAAATAAAGCCAGGTAAATAATAAATTTTTTGTAAACTTAAAAAATGCCATTCATATAAAGTAATTGCTAAAACAACTAAAATAAAAACATTAAAAAAAATAGAACCTTTTTCAATAAAAAAAAAGGCTACAGCTATAAGCACAACTGAACTTAGTATTCTTTTAAGTAATTCATTTTTCATTAAATATTGCCATAGTTTCTTTTGGTTTTTTTAAACTTATTTAATATTCTATTATAATCATTTTCATTGAAATCTGGCCATAACTTCTTTTCAAAGAAAATTTCTGAATAAGCTACTTGCCATAGCAAAAAGTTACTTAACCTATGTGTGTTTCCTGTTCTGATTAGCAGATCGGGATCAGGGATGTTTGTCGTAAATAAATACTTTGAAACATTTTTTTCATTAATCTTTTCTTTTTTATTTTTTATTGAATTAAAAGAATGAACTAGCTCACTTTTAGAACCATAGTTTAAGGCTAGATTAATTTGTAGTTTTTTATTTTTAAAAGTTTTTTTTTCTGATTTATCAAGAAGAATATTTATTTTTTTTGAAAATTGTTTTTTTCCAATAATTTTTAATTTAATATTTTGCTTATTTAAATCAGAAATTTTATTTAAAAGAAAATTTTCCAATAAATTGAATAAAAAATTAATTTCTTTCTTTGGTCTTTTCCAATTTTCGGTTGAAAATGCATATAGGGTTAAATATTTTATATTATTCTTTATTGTGGTTTTAATGATTTTTTCAACTGTTTTAAGTCCTTCTTTGTGACCAAGATTTCTAGATTTTTTATGTTTTAAACCCCAACGTCCATTACCATCCATAATAATGGCGACATGTTTAATTGAATTCATATTTTCATTATTTCAGTTTCTTTAGAAATAACTTTATCATCAATTTTTTTTATTTGTTCATCTGTAATTGTTTGTATTTTTTTTTCGAACTTTTTTTCTTCATCTTCACTTATTTCTTTTGATTTAAGTAGTTTCTTTAATTCATCGTTAGCTTCTCTTCTAATATTTCTGACTGAAATCTTACTTTTTTCTCCCATTGATTTAATAAGTTTCTTCATTTCGTTTCTTCTTTCTTCGCTTAAATCTGGAACTGGAAGTCTAATAAGTTGACCGTCTATCTGTGGATTTAAACCTAATTCAGATTTTTTTATAGCTGAATCAATAACAGGTACATTATTTAAATCCCATACTTGTATATTAATCATTCTTGGCTCAGGTGTTGTTATGCTGGCTAATTGATTTATGGGCATCTTTTGACCATAGACATCGACTTTAACTATATCTAACATGCTTGCATTTGCTCTACCCGTCCTTAATGATGATAAATCTTTTGTAAATACTTCAAAAGTTTTACTCATTTTGCTTATATAATTATTCTCGTTAAACATTAATCACCAATCTTAAATCTACAAAAGTCAACTATTTCTAAATCTTTAACCCCTAATTCATTAATAATATCTTTTACTTTTTTCTTAGGTTCCATTACCCAGTCTTGAGTAATTAAGCTATTTTCTTCCTTAAACTTATTCATTTTACCAGAACTAATTTTTTTTGCGATATCCTCTTTTTTTCCTGAGTTTTTTAATTCTTCTGCAATAAGTTCTTGTTCTTTTTCTAATAATTCCTTTTTTATTTTGTCTGGACTGATTGAAATTGGGTTAGAAGCTGCAATATGCATTGCTAATTGTTTTCCAAATAAATCTACATTTTCCGATTTTTCACTAGAATTTATAATAACTATAACAGCAAGTTTTGACAAGTTATCCTTAACAACAGTATGCAAATAATGGTATTTTAACAAATTAGAGTGATTTAAAGTTTTAGATCTTCCAAATGTAATTTTTTCACCAATTTTTGCAATCATAGAAACCAAGTTTTCTTCTACGGTTTTGTTATTTTTCATTTTAGATTTATTTAACTCGTTTATATCAGAATTGATTTGATTATTTTTTTCACTTAATTCTTTAACAAAATTTATAAAATCTTCATTTTTTGCAACAAAGTCTGTCTCACAATTAACTTCTAATATGGAAGTTTTTTTATCATCGCCGCTTAAAGCAATTACACCTTCTTTGGCAACTCTAGACATTTTTTTGCTGGCTTTAGATATTCCTTTTACTCTAAGTATTTCAACAGATTTATCTAAGTCACCACCTGACTCTTTTAGAGCAGCGCTGCAGTCTTTAAAACCAGCTCCAGTAGACTGCCTTAATTGTTTAATTTTTTCTAAATCACTCATTATCTATTTTATTTAAATTAATTTAAAGGTTTAGAAGATTCTTTTTTATTTTCTTTAGGTAAATTTTTTAAATTTTCTTTGTTTGGTTTGTCTATTTTTTTTTCTTCTAGTTTTGGTGTTTCCTTTTTTGCGCTATCTATAGTTTTTTTAATTAAGTCGCAATAAAGGTCAATAGATCTTCTTGCATCATCATTTCCTGGAATTGGGTAATCAATTCCATCAGGATTTGAATTTGTATCAAGTATAGCAACTATAGGTATACCAAGTTTTATAGATTCTTTAATAGCTAATGATTCATAATTTGTATCAATAACAAAAACTAGATCAGGAACTTTTTTCATATTTGCAATACCACCTAAAGATTTTTGAAGCTTGTCTCTTAGGACACTCATCTTTAAAAGTTCTTTTTTTGTAAACCCTCTATTTTCTGAAACAAGATCAATATTAATCTTTTCTAATTTTTTAATTGAATTTGATATTGTTCCCCAATTGGTAAGCATTCCACCTAACCAACGATGGTTTACGTAGTACTGTTCAGTTTCTCTTGCTAGTTCTGCTATTGCTTCAGAAGCTTGTTTTTTTGTTGAAATAAAAAGAATTTTTCCATTCTCATTAATAACATTATAAACTTTTTCAAGAGCGATATTAATTAATTCTAAAGTTTGAGTTAAGTCAATAATATGAATTGAGTCTCTCTTTCCAAAGATATATTTTTTCATCTTTGGATTCCATCTGAGTGTTTTGTGTCCTAAATGAACACCTGCATCTAAAAGTTGCTGTATTGTTACGTTTGGTATCTTCATTTTTTTTCCCGGTTATTCCACCACAATTATTTCCATTTAAGGACCGGAGGGTTGTTAAACCAAAAATTGTGTGCGTATTAATTTATGGTGGTGTTTACAAATTTATCTATAATTAAACAAGTCTTTTTTTAATTAATTTTCGTTAAAAAACCTTCTTTTTTTATTAAATTAAGCAAATCTCTATCTACATTTCTATTTTTTTTTAATTTAAAGACATATTCTTTTTCATCAGTGCCGTATTTCAAAGTTACATCAGTTTTTCCTTTAATATCTGATAAATTTAATTGAGAAATTTTCTCTATATTATTAAAGGATAATTCTAACTTTGAGATTGGTTTATTAATTAATTCTTTTAGTGAGATAATTTTACTTACATTTATCCTTTTAAATCGATTTTCGTCCTCGGATAAATTTTTATTTAAAGTAATTAAAAGAGAATTTCCTTCTGATAAAATATTTCTGTTTGATTCTAGAATTTCTGAAAATATAAATATTTCAAAAACACTAGATAGATCTGTTAATTTAATAACTGCATAAGAATTTCCTTTTGATGTTTTTCTCTCTTGAATTTTTAATAAAGTTGCTGCTACATTACATTGTTTAATTGAATCGTTTGCTAAAAAATTCTTATGATCAATAATTTTATAGTCATTAAAAATTTCTTTATATTGGTTTATAGGGTGATCAGAAATAAAAAAACCAATTGCTTCAAATTCTTTTGAAAGTCTATCTTCAAATTCCCAATCATTGATATTTGAAACTAAAATATTCTCATTTTTATGCTCTGCATCATTCAATTCAAATAAATCAATTTGGTTTGCTAATTTATTTTCAAAAATATTTTTAGATTTTAATATTAAATTTGGTATTGATTTAAATAAGGACTGTCTATTATCATTTAATTTATCAAAGGCCCCTGCTTTAACCAA
The DNA here is from genome assembly GCA_902604265.1 of uncultured Pelagibacteraceae bacterium. GTDB lineage: Bacteria > Pseudomonadota > Alphaproteobacteria > Pelagibacterales > Pelagibacteraceae > Pelagibacter. The sequence goes on from CACKXX010000002.1 coordinate 16,957, forward strand.
TCCTTCTAATTGAAGTTTGTTTATATCTTTAGGGTTAACTCTTTTTATAAAATCATTAATTGATTTAAAATTACCATTTTTAATTCTTTCATTTACAATGTTTGATATGGCTTCAAATCCTACATTTTTTATAGATCCTAATGCATAGTAAAATTTATTTTCCTTTGATTTAAAATCAGCAAAACATTCGTTTATATCTGGTCTAATGATTTTAATATTTAACCTTTTTAATTCTTCATAAAATTCACTTAACTTGTTTTGATTTGAAATATCCATAGTCATTGATGCGGCAAAAAACTCATTGGGAAAGTATGTTTTCAAATAAGCTGTCTGATAAGCAATGATTGCGTAAGCAGCTGCGTGACTTTTATTGAACCCATATTCTGCAAATGGCTCGATTTTTAAAAATATACCTGCGGCTATTTCTTTATTTATACCCTTCTTTTCTGCTCCTTCGATAAATCTTTGTTTCTGCTTTTCTAGCTCTGATCTTTTCTTTTTACCCATTGCTCTTCTTAAAATATCGGCTTCTCCAGCGGTAAATCCTGAAAGTTTTTGTGCTATTTGCATAACCTGTTCTTGATAAATTATAACTCCATATGTTGGTTTCAATATTTCCTCAAGCAATGGATGTAAATAATCAGGTTTTTGCTTTCCGTGCTTACAATCATTATATGTTGGTATATTACTCATTGGACCAGGTCTATATAATGCCACTAAAGCAATTATATCTTCAAGATGATTTGGCTTCATGCTAGTTAAAGCATCTCTCATTCCTGAGCTTTCTAATTGAAACAAACCAACAGTATTACCTGAGGAAAGTAATTGAAAAACTTTTTGATCGTTATAATCAATATTTTCAATTTTAAATTTTTTGTTTTCCTTATTAATTAATTTTTGGGTTTTGTTAATTACAGTAAGAGTTTTAAGTCCTAAAAAATCAAATTTTATTAATCCAGCATTTTCAGCGGAGTACATATCAAATTGTGTTGAAGGTAATAATAAATTAGATGATGCGTCTTTGTATAAAGGTACAGTGTCAGTTAATTTTTTATCAGCTATTACTACACCTGCGGCATGTGTCGCAACATTTCTATTCAATCCTTCAAGTTTTAAAGATAAATCAATTAATTTTTTTACTCGTGTATCTTCTTTGATTAATTTTTGCAAACGAGGTTCATTATTTATACATTGAATTAAGCTTTGAGGTCTAGATGGATCAAATGGTATCATTTTTGAAATACTATCAACAAATCCATATGGTAGTCCTGTTACACGACCAACATCTCTTATAACCATTCTAGCTTTTAATTTACCAAAAGTAATTATATGAGCTACGCTGTCCTTATATTTTTTATTTAAATACTCAAATACTAAATCTCTTTTTTCTTCACAAAAATCAACATCAAAGTCTGGCATTGAGATACGATCTGGATTTAAAAATCTTTCAAAGATTAGATTAAATTTAATAGGATCTACATCAGTAATTGATAAGCACCAGGCAACTAGAGAACCAGCACCCGAACCTCTTCCTGGCCCTACAGGGATATCATTATTTTTTGCCCATTTAATATAATCAGAAACAATCAAAAAATAACTTGCATAATTCATTTCTATAATAATTTTTAATTCATGATTTAATCTTTTTTTATATAATTTAAATTTATCATCTGATTGAATTTTATCTTTTGGAACTTTAAAAAAATTTATAAATCTATTCACCAAACCTTCTTCACTGTAAGCAACTAAAGAATGATCAGCATTACCACTTTTTTCTGAACTTATATTAGGCAAAATAGGTTTTGACGGAATTGGTCTAAAACTACATCTTAAAGGTAAATTATAATTATTTTCTAATGCTTCAGGTAAATCTGAAAATAATTCATTCATTTCTTTTGAAGTTTTAAAATAATGTTGATTAGATAATGATAATCTATTTTTATCATTCAAATAAGTTTTTTGACCAATGCAAATTAGAGTTTCGTGTGCGTCATGCATAGATTTTTCCAAATAATAAATTTCTTGTGTAGCGATGATTGGTAGATTAAGTTTTTTGGACAAATTTAGATTAAAATTTTCAAAAGATCTTTCGTTTTGATCGTTATGTCTTTGAATTTCAATATAAAAATTATCTTTGTAATTCTTACAAACTAATTGATAAAATTCTTCAATTTCTGAAAGTTTGCCTTTGTTAAATAATTTACCTATTAATCCATTAATGGATCCTGTTAATAAAATGACGCCTTCTGGAACTCTTAACAAATCTTCCATTTCACATGATGGATCCAATTTATCTTTATTATTTAAATATGATTTAGAGGATAATTGTACAATTTTTTTATAACCCACTTCAGACTTGGCAATTAAAGGGAGTAATCCAATTTCGCCTTTAAAATTAAATAATATTTGAGTTCCAATTATTGGCTGAGTTCCTGATTTTGATAAATTTTCAGAAAATTCAAGTGAGCCACATAAATTTGATGTATCAGACAGACCTGCTGATTTAATTTTATTTTTTTTACAATGATTTTTTAAATCTTCTATTTTGATAGCACCTTCGCATATAGAATACTCTGTATGAATTTTGAGATGATTAAATGTTTTAATATTTGATTCTGGCATTAGTAGTTTTTTTGATTTTACCACTAATTAGTTCAATTTTGCAATCAGCCTTATTTGCAAAAAATCTATTATGAGTTGCAAATATTATTAATCTATTTTTATTTTTTAGCTTAAACAAAATTTTAAAAACATCTTTAGCATTTTTAAGATCTAAACTGCCAGTTGGTTCATCAGCAAGTATAATTTCAGGTGAATTAATCAGCGCTCTAGCAATAGCTACTCTTTGCATTTCACCTCCAGAAAGCTCTGATGCCAAGTGATTTGCTCTATTTGACAGTCCTAATTTTCTAATTATTTTTTTTGCATCAATCAATGCTTTATTTTTATTCTCATCTATTGCTAATCTAGATAAATAAACATTTTCAATAGCTGTAAAATCTGAGAGTAAATTATTATCCTGATATATTATCCCAATTTTATTTGCTCTAAGTTTATCGTTATATGATTTTGATGAATAATTGACAATGTTATTTGAAATTTTCAAAGTTCCAGAGCTGGGAGTATCAATCAAAGAAAGCAAATTTAAAAGTGTAGATTTGCCTGAACCTGATGGTCCCATTAATGAATATATTTTTCCTAATTTAAATGAGAAATTAATTTTATTTAATACTCTAATTTTTTTTTTTGAGGTATAATTTTTTACTATATTTTTTAGTTCAATAATATTACTCATATTTAAGAGCCTTAACTGTGTTCATGCGTGAAGCTTTTAATGCTGGAAAAATTGAAACTACTGCCGTAATTAATATTGAACAAATAGCAATTAATATAATTGAATTAGTATTAATTTCTGATGGCATTTTACTCAGAAAATATATTTCCTCTGGAAAAAGACTAATATTAAAAACATTGCTCAAAAACTCTCTAATATTTTCTATATATATTGAAAATAAAATTCCTAGTACTATTCCAAATAAAGTTGCCAATGATCCAATCAAGAATCCAACCATAAAAAATATTTTTGAAATAGATTTATTTAAAACTCCAATAGATTTAAGTATAGCAATTTCTTTAGTTTTATTTTTGACTAATATTGTTAAACCAGAAATTATATTAAAAGCAGCCACAATGATTATTAATGAAAGTATTATAAACATAACATTTCTTTCAACTTTAAGAGCTGAAAATAAAGATTTATTTAAGTCAGACCAAGTTGAAACATAATAGTTTTGAAAAATCATTTGTACTTTTTCTTTAGCAAGTTCAATATTATTTGGACTTTTTAAATAAATTTCTAAATTTCTTTTGGATCTTTCTAAATCGAAAAAGCTCTCTAGATCATCCAGATTAATAAAAGCAACATTTAAATCAAAGTCAGCTATTTCACTATCAAATATAGAGTCAACTATATAAGTTTTTTGCTTAGGTAAATTACCAACTATTGTCTCTACTCCGGTAGGTGACATTATTAATATTTTGTCACCTACTTTAATATCATAATTAAAACTTAACTCTTTTCCAATTGATATATGACTTGGATTTAACTTTTTATTACCAAAAAAATTATCATTTTTTACTATACTTAATTTTTTGAAATCATCCGATAAATAACCCCTCAATAATAATCCTTTTGTATAATCTTTGTTAATAAGAACACCTTCTCCGCTATTACTGTAAGCAAATACTTTTGATAAGTTGTTTAGCTCTTTATTTTTAAAAAGATTTTCATCAATTTTTTTTTCATAAGGGGTAATAACTACATGAGCATTAAATCCAACAATTTTTTCAACTAACTCAGTTCTAAATCCATTCATTACAGACATAACAATAATTAGAACAGCCACTCCGAGAGCAATTCCTATAAAAGAAAAGATAGAAATTACATTTAAAAAACCATCTTTTTTTCTAGTTTTTAAATATCTTAAAGTTACTTCTTTTTCTAATTGTGAAATCAATTTATTTTTTTTTATTTATTATAATTTTAGCTATATCTTCAATAGATAATCTTTTTACTTCTTTTCCTATTTCGTTAAATTCAAACAAATCACCTTCAGATTTTTTACCAATCATAACTTGAAAAGGTATGCCAATTAAATTAAATTTTTTTATTTTTGAAGAAAAATTTTCGTCTGTATCGTCAATTATAGTATCAATCTTCTTTTCATTTAAATATTTATAAATATTTAGTGCTTTTTCTAAATTTGAATTATCATTTTTATTAACAAGTGGTATAATTGCACATTCGTATGGTGAAACAGATATTGGCCAATTCATAATTTCGTTTTTATCATCGTACTTTGCTTCTATAATTGCGCCTACTAGTCTAGAAACACCAACTCCGTAAGAACCCATTTTAACAAATTCTTTTTTTCCTTTGAAATCTACTGATGCATTCATAGGTTTAGAGTATTTGTCTCCAAAATAAAAAATATGACCAACTTCAATGCCTTTTGTTTGTAGTCTAAATTCTTCAGATACATTTTTTTCAAATTCATTTTTGTTAAATTTTTCATCAGTAACAGCATAAAATTTTTCATATTTTTCTCTTAGTTCATTTAATGAACTTTTTTCTAATTTAGTCTTATCGCTGCTGACATCAAATATTCTTTTATCTGTATAAATCTTACTTTCTCCAGTTTCTGCTAATATAATAAATTCATGTGATAAATTTCCTCCTATAGGTCCAGTATCAGCAGCCATAGGTATTGCTGACAGTTCTAATCTTTGAAATGTACGTAAATACGAAAGAAAAAATTTATTGTATGAAAAATTTGCTTCTTCATCATTTAAATCAAATGAATATGCATCTTTCATGAAAAATTCTCTACATCTCATAATTCCAAACCTAGGTCTCAATTCATCTCTAAATTTCCATTGAATATGATAAAGCAACTGAGGAAGTGCTTTATAAGATTTTACACTTGTCCTAAATATATCTGTTATTAATTCTTCGTTGGTAGGCCCGTATAGCATCTCTCTATTTTGTCTATCTTTAATTCTTAGCATTTCTTCGCCGTAATCTTCATATCTTCCACTTTCTTTCCATATCTCGCTAGATTGAATAGTGGGCATCAATATTTCCTGTACACCAATCTTATTTTGCTCCTCTCTCACGATTTGTTCGATTTTTTTCATCACTCTAAAACCCAAAGGCAGCCAAGAATAAATTCCAGCAGATGATTGTTTTATCATTCCCACTCTTAGCATTAATTGATGTGATTTGATTACAGCTTCTGATGGATTGTTTTTTAAAATTGGGATAAATGATTTTGAAAAGAGCATTTTTTATATTCTTATTACATTAATATTAGTTACAGGCTTTTTTCCAGTTTTTTCTTTTGCATATTTTCTGCATGTTTTTTTTAATCCTTCAATTAAATTTTCATTTTGCTTGTTATTTTTTAAAGAAAATGTTTTCAAAAGCTTTTTTATTTCATCTTCTATGCCAATAAAAAATTCTTCTTGCTCAAAAATTGGTAATCCTTTTATATTTATAAGTGGTTTATTATTTAATAAACCTTGATTAAAAATAACTAATGTTATGTCAATAAAGCCGTTATTTGCTAAATTTTTTCTCTCTTTAATAAATGAAGAGTCTTCTTCTATAGAAATATCTCCATCTAAACATAACCTTCCACTTGGAGCTTTGTCATAAACATGAGGTTTTTCACAAGGAAAAATTCTTACTATGTCTCCATTTTCTACTTGCACTGGATGCGGTATCTTCATTTCATTTGCAAATTTAATTTGTTCTTTCATATGTCTATGCTCACCATGAACAGGTATAAGGCATTTAGGTTTAATCCATTGATACATTTCTTTCAAATCTTCTCTGTTAGGGTGACCAGAGACATGAACAAATTCTGTTTCCTCAGTAACTACGTTAATTCCATCTTTAAGCAATTTGTTATGAACATTATAATGTTTCCTAACATTTCCAGGGATAATTTTCGATGAAAATATAACTGTATCATCTTTCTCTACAAAAACATCCGGATGAGTATAATTTGATATTCTATTTAATGCTCCCATAGGTTCACCTTGGCTACCTGTGCAAAGGTAAACGATTTTGTTTCTAGGTATTTTTTTGCTATCTCTTGGGTCTAAAGGTTCAATGACATTTTGAAGATAACCACATTGTTTTGCAGCTTTATATATTCTCTGCATTGATCTTCCCACTAAGGATATATGCCTTCCTGTTTTTTCAGAACAATAGAAAACTGTTTCCATCCTAGCTACATTAGACGCAAAAGATGTTACTAGAATTCTATTTTTTTGTCGTGACATTACATTTAGCAAATTTTTCCTAACGTCTGATTCTGAGCCAGCTTTACCTATACTAAAAACATTTGTTGAGTCACAGACCATAGCTAAAACTCCTTCATCTCCAATTTTTTTTAATTTTTCTTCGTCAATTTTTTTTCCTACTAGTGGATTTGGATCAACTTTCCAATCTCCTGTATGAAAAATAGTACCAGCTGGTGTTGTAATTTTTAAACCATTTGGTTCAATAATTGAATGAGTCAAAGTTACAAAATCTATTTTAAAAGGATCAAGATTAACTGTGCCATTTAACTGAACAATTTGTAAAAAAGGAATTATATCAATTTTTTTTTCTTTAAATTTTTCTGTTACAAGAGATGCTGTAAATGGTGTCGCATATATTTTGCACTTTAACCTTTTCCAAACATAAGTGATAGCTCCTATATGATCTTCATGGGCATGCGTTAAAACAATCCCTAGCAAATCATTTTTTTTATCAACGATAAATCCTGGATCGGGATAAATAAGATCAATACCGGGTAAGCTGTCATCAGCAAATGTAACGCCTACATCAACAATAATCCATTTTTGTGAGCCAGGTTTACCATAAGCATATAAATTCATATTCATGCCTATTTCACCAGATCCACCCAAAGGGCAAAATATCAATTCATTTTTCATAATAGATTAATAATTTTCAGAAGACCTTTCATAGTAATCTCTTTATCAACAACAGTATTCTGCTTAATTGTTTTAAAAAATAAAAAAGAAAAACCACCTGTTAAAATAATTTTAAATTTTTTTTTAGTTTGTTTAGAAATTTCATCAACAATATTTTGAACTAAACCTATATAACCCCAATAAAAACCTGATCTAACTGCAGAAACAGTATTTTTTCCCAAAATTTTCTTAACTTTTTTCAATTTTAATGATGGTATAAGTGAGGCTTTAGAAATTAATTTATTTAGAGAAAGAGATAAACCGGGAGCAATAATTCCACCCAAATATTTATTTTTTATAACGACATCAAAGGTAGTTGCGGTTCCAAAATCAATTATTATATAATTATTCTTATTATCATTTACTCCGATAGCATTACAAATTCTATCGGAACCAATTTGCTTTTTGTTAACATGAATCTTGATTAATTTACTTAAATTTAATTTTTTAATTTCGATGCAACGTATTTTAAAATTTTTAAAAAAATAAGAGCTTATTAATTTATAAATATTTGGAACAACGCTGCTAAATAAAATTCTATTTATTGATACATTTTTTTTAACTAATTTAGATAATTTTTGTTTAAGGTATGATAAATTTATTAAATTAGTTTTTAAATAAATTTTTTTTATTAATTTTTTGTTTGAAGAAAATAAGCAAATTTTAACTTCGGTATTTCCTATATCGCCAATAATATTCATGTTGTATTCATAATCAATTCAATGTTCTTATGCAAATAGTTTAAATTTACTAGAATAATTCCTTTCTATACTCATAATTAGTTTTAATTTTTTAATTTTAATACCAGTTTCATTTAAAATATTTGTAGTTGGGTAATTTTTTATGTCAGGATTTTTAACTAGATTTAAGCCTATTCCCACAATCAAAAATTTAAGATCTTTATTGAATTTAATTTCTTGAAGAATTCCACAGAATTTTTTCTTATTAATTAATAGATCATTAGGATATTTGATTGTTATTTTTTTTTTAAAGTATTTAAATAATATTTTTTTTATAATTTTACAGTTGTTTATAGTCATTTTTTTTATTGATATATTTTTTTTAACTTCAAAAAATATTGATATAAACAAATTACCTTTGAGTGAAATCCATTTTTTTCCAAATTGCCCTCTTCCTTTATTTTGATATTCGGAAATAATAATACCTTTTTTATAACCTAATTTTATTTTTTTTAATGCTATATCGTTTGTACTATTTACTTTTTTATAAAAAAATTTTTTAAATTTCATTAGATAATATTTATCTTTTCTACAATTTCAATTAACCAGCTAGGATATGTGAAATAAAAAAGTATAAATATTGAAGATATTAATAATGATAGTTTTAATCCTATGTTATGATTAGTTTCATATTTTTCTTTTTCTTTATCAAAATAAATTATTTTGATTAATCTTAAATAATAAAAAGCCGCAATTACTGTTGCTAGCAAACCAACTATAGCTAGAAAGTACATTGATTGGTCTATAACAGCAGAAAAAATATAAAATTTAGCAAAAAAACCAGCTAAAGGTGGGATTCCTGCTAGTGAAAATAAAACAATAAGAAAACAAAATGATAACAGTGGATGATTTTTTGACAAACCTGACAAATCTTGAATATTTTCAAAATATTTTTCATCTCTCCTTAACATAAATAGACAACAAAAAAATGCTAAATTCATAAATAAATAAATTGATATGTAAGATATTGAGCTTTGAATTCCTTGATTTGTTCCAGTAGCAAGACCAGCTAAAGCATAACCCATATGACCGATCGAGCTATATGCTACTAATCTTTTTAAGTTACTTTGGCCTATTGCAGCAATAGCTCCAAATAACATTGAAGCGATTGAAAGAAAAACCATTATCATTTGCCATTGATCAATAAGGTTTAAAAACGGAACATACAAAAATCTTATAAATACAGTTAATGCAGCAATTTTTGGAAGTATAGCAAAAAAAATGGTAATTGAAGTTGGTGAACCTTCATAAACATCAGGAGCCCACATATGGAAAGGAACTGCAGAAATTTTAAATGCCAAACCAACAATAATAAATACTATTCCAAAGGTTAATACGTAGTCATCCTGTGTTAAATTTTCAGATATAACGAAAAAATTTGTAGAACCTGAAAAACCATAAATTAAAGAGCAACCATATAGAAGAAGCCCTGATGATAAAGCGCTTAAAACAAAATATTTTAAACCGGATTCTGAAGATGAAAGATTGTCTCTATTAAATGAAGCAAGAACATATAAAGCTAATGATTGCAACTCTAATCCTACATAAAATAATATCAAATCATTTGAGCTAATCATCACCATCATCCCAAGTATTGAAGATAAAGCTAATATTGGGTATTCAATTTTATTTATATTGATTGTTTGAATGTATTTATTTGATGAAATTAAAACAAAAATACCAGATGAAATTGTTAGAATCTTCATGAATGAGGATAAATAGTCAATCTTATAACTATTATTAAATAATTCTGCATTTTCATTTATAGGAAAACTAAAAATTAGTGCTAAGCAACTAAGTAAAGAAATAATGCTTAAATTATAAATTAAGTTTGAACTATTTTTTTTAAAAACACCAATAATTAATAAAGACATTATTGATATTGCAAGAAAAAGCTCAGAATAAATAAAATTTAAATCTGTCATTTAATTTTTTGTAAAATTTATATTGTTGTAATACATTTCAATAAAATCTTTTACAGAAACCTTAGTTGTGTTTAATAAAGGTTCTGGATAAAAACCAAATAAAATAATTACAAAAGCAAGAATTGACAATATTAATACCTCAGATTTATTTAGATCTGTTAGTATTTTGATTTCTTGATTAATAATTTTTCCAAATATAACTCTTTTATAAAGCCAAAGCATGTAAGCTGCTGCTAAAATTACCCCAAAGCTTGCGATAGTTGCAACTAAAAAGCTTTTTTTAAATGCACCCATTAAAATTAAAAACTCTCCAATAAAACCGCTTGTTCCAGGAAGTCCTACTGCTCCAAGTGTGAATACCATTAATACTATTGCATATTTTGGCATGATGGAAACTAAACCACCATAACTGTTAATTAATCGAGTATGCATTCTTTCGTAAATGACTCCTACAGAAAAGAAGAGTGCTGCTGAAACTAAACCATGACTGATCATTTGAAATATACTTCCTTCAATTCCTTGCTGAGTAAAGGTAAATATTCCAAGTGTTACAAACCCCATATGAGCAACAGATGAATAAGCAATTAACTTTTTCATATCTTCTTGCATTAATGCGACGAACGATGTGTAGATTATTGCTAATAAACTTAAAAAATAAATTAATGGAACAAAATATTCAGATGCTATTGGGAACAAACCTACAGAAAATCTTATAAAACCATATCCAGCCATTTTTAATAAAATTGCAGCAAGCAATACAGATCCGGCAGTTGGAGCTTCTACGTGAGCATCTGGTAACCATGTATGAACCGGCCACATTGGAGTTTTTACAGCAAAAGAACTGAAAAAAGCTAGCCATAATAAATTCTGATATTTGGCTTCTATACCAATACTATAAAGATACATAACATCAGTAGTTCCAGTCATCCAATATATAGAAATTATTGCTACTAGCATAAGAACAGACCCAAGCAATGTATAAAGAAAAAACTTAAATGCTGAATAAACTCTTCTTTCTCCTCCCCATATTCCAATAATTAAAAACATAGGAATTAGACCACCTTCAAAAAAAAGATAAAACACTACTAAATCTAATGAGCAAAATACTCCTATCATTAGCGATTCCATTACAAGTATTGCGATAAGAAAATGTTTTAAACTATTTTTAATATTATTGTTTACAGAAACAACGCATAGTGGAGCAATAAACGTTGTCAGGATTACAAATAAAATTGAAATTCCGTCAATACCGACTTTATAATTTATAAATCCTTTGATCCAAGTTCTTTCTTCCAAAAATTGAAAATCAGAAGTAGTAGGATCGAATAAATACCAAAGATATAAAGATAAGATAAAATTACCAAATGAAACAAACAAAGCTAAATATTTACTGGTAGTATCGGAATTAGATTTAGACTTTGAAAAAAATATAAATAACGCACCCAAAATTGGTAATAAAATCAATGATGATAAAATTGGAAAATCTATCATTTAATTATTAAAAATGTTAGTAAGGCTGAAAAACCTAAAAGCATAACAAACGCATAATGGTAAATAAATCCATTTTGAAATTTTACTGCAAATATAGAAACTTTTTTTATTAAATTGGAAATACCATCTGGACCAAATCGATCAATAAATCTCAAATCAATTTTTTTCCAAAAAAATAAACCTATTTTTTTTGAAGGATTAACGAACAGATAATCGTATAATTCATCAAAATACCATTTATTTTTTAAAAAATTGTATAAAGGTAAGTTGCCATTAACGATATCGTTCGTAATATTTTTGTTTTTAATAAATAAATAATATGCTGTTGGTATGGATATAATCACCAAAATTGGAGTTAAATATATAAACCATATTGGCGGATGATCATTGCTTAAGGGCTCTAAAAAAATAATTGAATTTTTCCAAAAACTAGCAACTGATTCCGCTCCAATAAATAAATCCTTAAATAAAAAGCCTGAAAAAATTGAACCAATTGCTAAAATTATCAATGGAATTATCATAACCATTGGTGACTCATGCATACTAGATATGCTGAGGTTTTTATTATTATAGCTGCCATGAAAAGTTTTAAAAATTAATCTCCAAGAATAAATTGCTGTAAGAAAAGCTGTAATAATTCCTATCGCAGCTGCAAAATATCCTATGGAATTACCTCTTAAATATGCAAATTCAATAATTGCGTCCTTTGAATAAAAGCCAGAAAGAAATGGAAAACCAGTCAAAGCAAGAGTTCCAATAATCATTAATAACCATGTATATGGTAGTTTTCTCCAAACACCTCCCATGGAATTAATATTTTGTTCGTCTTTAAATGAATGAATTACTGAACCTGAACCTAAAAACAATAAGGCTTTAAAAAATGCATGAGTGAATAGGTGAAACATTGCAACATTATAAGCTCCAACGCCAGCTGCAAAAAACATATAACCTAATTGACTACATGTAGAATAAGCTATTATTTTTTTTATATCGTTTTGAACTAAAGCAATTGTTGCTGCAAAAAAAGCTGTAGACATACCAACTAATGTAATAATGTTTAAAGCGAGTGGTGAATATTCATAAATTGGCGAACATCTAACAACTAAAAATACGCCAGCAGTAACCATTGTTGCTGCATGAATTAATGCAGATACAGGCGTGGGTCCTTCCATTGCATCAGGTAACCAAGTGTGTAAGAATATTTGAGCAGATTTTCCCATTGCTCCAATAAACAAAAGAATACAAATTAAATTAATTGCATTAACATTTATTCCTAAAAATGATAAATCTTTTTCTGACAAGCTAGGTATTAATTCGAATACCTCGGCATAATTAACTGTTCCAAATAAATAGAATATTAAAAATATCCCAAGGGCGAAACCAAAGTCACCTACTCTATTCACAACAAATGCTTTTATAGCAGCAGCGTTAGCAGTTTCTTTTTTAAACCAAAAACCTATTAGAAAATAAGAACATAAACCAACACCTTCCCACCCAAAAAACAATTGTAAAAAGTTATCAGATGTAACAAGCATTAACATTGAAAAAGTGAATAAAGATAAATAAGCCATAAATCTTTGTTTGTGTGAGTCATTTGACATATATCCAATTGAATAAACATGAACTAAAGATGAAACCAATGTTACAACGATCAACATCACGGCAGATAGAGCATCAATATTAATAGACCAATTAACATTTAATGTTCCAGAATTTATCCAACTAAAAATAATTAAGTTGTTTGTATAATTTTCATTGAGAACTTTATAAAAAATCAAAAAAGAAAAAATGGCGGAAATTGAAACAAATAAGCTCGTTATAATTTCTGAATTTCTTGACCCTAAAATATTACCAAAAAAACCTGAGATAATTGATCCTAATAATGGTAAAAAAATAATTAAATATTCAAAATCCATTTTACCCTTTTAATTTGTTAATTTCTTGAACTCTAATTGTTCCAGAGTTTCTATAATAAATTACAATTATAGCTAATCCTATTGCGGCTTCAGCTGCTGCAACGGTTAAAATAAATAGCGTAAATATTTGTCCGGTTAAATCATTAAGATAAATTGAAAAAGAAACTAAGTTAATGTTAACCGCAAGAAGTATAAGTTCAATACTCATTAAAATTACTATAATATTTTTTCTATTTAAAAATATTCCAATAATTCCAATTGTAAAAATTATTGCTCCAAGAGTTAGGTAATGACCTAATCCAATGTCAAACATCTACATTTACTCCTTTATTTTTTTCAACATCTACAAGTTCCACGGCTTCATTTCTTTCCCTCGATATTTGTTTAAAATAACTTTGTCTTTTAATTCCTTCTCTTTTCCTAAAGGTCAAAACAATTGCTCCAATCATAGCAACTAAAAGTATCATTCCACTTAATTGAAATACGTGAATATAATCAGTATATAAAACATTACCTATTTCATGAGTATTTGTTGTACTAGAATCTATTCCAATAGATGAAAAAGATTTTAGTAATTCTGGTTTATACTTCCAGCCACCAGCAACAATTATTAATTCAAAAAAAATAACAGTACTAATTAATAAGCCTATAGGAATATGGTTAAAATTTTTTTTTTCTCTAAGCTGCTCGTTATTTTGTTGAGAAACATTAAACATCATTACAACAAATAAAAAAAGTACAGCAACTGCTCCTACATAAACTATTAACATAATCATCCCAATAAATTCGGCTCCTATCATTATGAATAAACATGAGATTGATATGAAATCTAAAATTAGAAAAAATACCGAATGAACTGTATTTCTTGATACCGTTACCATAATCGCAGAAAAAACTGCAATTATTGAAAAAATGTAAAAAAATATAGAATGAATTATCATAATTATCTGTAAGGACCGTCAGCTTTAATATTTGCTGCTAATAAACTTTCCCATCTATCACCATTGTCTAATAATTTCTGTTTATTATAATAAAGCTCTTCTCTTGTTTCGGTTGCAAATTCAAAATTAGGCCCTTGGACAATTGCATCTACAGGACAAGACTCTTCGCAAAGTCCACAATAAATACATTTAAGCATATCAATATCGTATCTTGAGGTTTTTCTACTGCCATCCTCTCTTTCGTATGAATCGATTGTTATTGCCTGGGCAGGACAAACAGCTTCACATAGTTTACAAGCTATACATCTCTCTTCGCCATTGGGATATCTTCTTAAAGCATGTTCACCTCGAAATCTTGGACTAATTTTTCCTTTTTCAAATGGGTAATTTAAAGTTTTTTTTGTTTTAAAAGATTCTTTAATTGCAATAAATAAGCCACTTAAAAAATCCATTAATAAAATTGTTTTAAGTATTCTTGATATTTTCATAATTAATTTGTCGGTAATAGATTAAAATAAAATAAGTAACTTGCTGTTAAAACCACCCATATTAATGATAGAGGTAGAAAAATTTTCCAACCCAACTTCATTAATTGATCATATCTATATCTAGGTACAATGGCTTTAACCAAAGAGAAAAGAATAAATAATAATAATATTTTAAATATTAACCATAATGGAGAGGGTACAAGTGAAAAGGGATAAAGATCTATTGGAGAAAGCCAACCTCCAAGAAATAAAATTGAACCCAATGAACACATTAATAATATATTTGCGTACTCACCTAACCAAAACATTGCATACATCATTCCTGAATACTCAGTTTGATAACCTGCAACTAACTCTGCCTCGGCTTCAGGTAAATCAAAAGGTGGCCTGTTAGTCTCAGCAAGAGCTGATATAAAAAAAATAACAAACATGGGAAACAACGGAATCACAAACCATAACTTCTCCTGGGCTAATACAATGTCAGTCAAGTTTAATGATCCTACACATAACAATACATTTATTATTATTACTCCTATAGAAACTTCATATGAAACCATTTGTGCAGCAGATCTAATTGCTCCTAAAAATGGATATTTAGAATTTGATGCCCAACCACCCATAATTATTCCGTATACGCCTAAAGATGAAACTGCAAAAAGATATAAAATTCCAACATTTATGTCTGCTAAAACAAAATCTTCATCGAATGGTATAACAGCCCATGAAATTAAAGCTAAAGTCATTGTTATTATTGGTGCTAAAATAAAAATTATTTTGTTAGCGCTTGCTGGAATTATTATCTCTTTAAAAATATATTTTAAAGCGTCAGCTAAGGATTGAAACAAACCAAACGGACCAACTACATTAGGGCCTCTTCTTTTTTGAACGAAAGCCCAAACTCTTCTATCTAGCCATACTATCATTGCTACTGAAACTAAAACTGGAATTAATAAAAAAAGAATTTTGTAAACCTCAGCAAATAAAATATTTAAATATTCAATCATTATCCATCTGTTCCAGTTTTTTTAAGTTTAATTTTTTCATTATGACAATCAGTCATTGTTTTAGAAGCTCTAGCTATAACATTAGAAAAATAGTAATCAGAATTATCTAAAATAATTTTTTCATCAATAAAGTTTGTATTTATATCTTCGGTCTTTTTAATTTCTTGATTTAATTTTATAAAATTAATCATGCTATCTATTAATTCATCTTTATTATTAAACAGTTTTTTTCTTTTTAATAATTCTGATAAATTATTAATTATTTCCCAATCTTCTTTAGCATTACCTGGAGGATAAGAAGCTTTATATGATTTTTGAACTTTTCCTTCTAAATTTGTAAAATAACCATCTTGTTCTGTATAAGTTGAGCCAGGTAAAATAATATCAGCATATTCAGCACCATGATCTCCATGACTACCTACATATATAATAAATTCATTTTTCTTTTTGAATTTAATATTATCTTGCCCGAATAAAAATAAAATTTCAAATTCGTTATTTAGAGTTTTTTCTAAAGTTATATTTTCTGAACCCGCAGAACTGATTATATTTAAATCATAAGAACCAACCGTAGATGCGTCTTTAGATAGTATATTTAACGCATTCCAATCATCAGTAATTTTATTTAATGATTTTAGATATTTTTTTGTTTCTTCAAATATATATTGCCCTGATTTTAGATTTAGTGCTGATTGCCCAATAATAACCAAAGGATTTTTCGAATTTTCAATTTTAGAAGATAGTTCATTTTTTCCTTCTACTATGTCTTTAATTATTTTTGTTTCATTGGGAAGAATTTTATATGGATAGGTTAGGTCACCAACATCTCCAATCGAATAAACATCAAAGTTATTTTTTAAATAACTTTTTCTTATTCTTGAATTTAAAATTGTAGCTTCGTATCTTGGGTTTGTGCCTATCAAGATAACTAGATCTGAATTTTCAATTCCATTAATCGTGGAATTAAAAATATAATTTTCTCGACTATTTGTGTTTATATATGAATTACTGATTCTAGACTCCAAATATTTTGATTTTATAGTTTTGTTGAAAAACTCTTTTATTACATACAAAGTTTCCATATTAGTAAGATCTCCTGTGAATCCAGCAATTTTTTCTGAGCTAGTTTCTTTAATTTTTTTTATAATTATTTTATTCGCTTCATCCCAAGATACTTTTTTGAAGACTTTATTTTCTTTTATATAGGCTGTATCAATTCTTTGATTTTTGATTCCATCACAAGCATACCTTGTTTTGTCTGATATCCATTCTTCGTTGATATCCTCGTTTATTCTAGGCAAAACTCTTTTGACCTCCCAGCCATAAGTATCTACTCTAATACTAGATCCAACTGCATCCATTACATCGATTGTTTCGGTTTTTTTAAGTTCCCATGGTCTTGCTTCAAAAACATAAGGTTTTGATGTTAAAGCTCCTACTGGACATAAATCGATAACATTTGCTGACAACTCCGATTGCATAGATTTTTCTAAATATGTAGTGATTTGCATATCCTCACCTCTACCTATTGCACCAAGTTCAGGAACACCTGCGACTTCAGTAGCGAATCTAATGCATCTAGTGCAATGTATACACCTGGTCATTTGTGTTTTTATCAACGGTCCCATATATTTATCTGGAACTTCTCTTTTATTTTCTTTGTATCTAGATTTGTCTATTCCATAAAACATTGATTGATCTTGCAAATCACATTCACCACCCTGATCACATACTGGGCAATCTAAAGGGTGATTAGCTAATAAAAATTCCATAACACCTTTTCTTGCTTTTTCAACTTTTTCTGTATTAGTTTTAATATTCATCCCTTCGGATATTGGCATTGCACAGGAAGCAACTGGTTTAGGTGATTTTTCTATTTCTACCAAACACATTCTGCAGTTACCAGCTATAGAAAGTTTTTCGTGATAACAAAATCTAGGAATTTCAGCTCCAGCTTTTTCGCATGCTTGAAGAACTGTTAAGCCCTCTTCAGCTTCCAAGTCTATATCATTCACTTTTATTTTAATCATTATTTCTCCAACAAATGCTGATCAACTAAATATGGAATATTTTTACTTCTATTAACAAGTGGGTTAAAATTATTTCGCTTAGCAACTTCTTTTTTAAAATGTCTAAGCAAACCTTGTACAGGCCATGCAGACCCTTCTCCAAAAGCACAAATTGTATGTCCTTCTATTTGTTTGGTCACATCCATCAACATATCAACTTCATCTCTTGAAGCTTCTCCTTTAGCCATTCTCTCCAACATTCTCCACATCCATCCTGCTCCTTCTCTGCATGGAGTACATTGACCACAGCTTTCATGTTTATAAAATCTTGCAATCCTTGCCATACATTTAATTATGTCTTGGTCATTGTTTATAACTACTATACCAGCGGTTCCTAAACCACTTTTTTGCTCGACCAATGAGTCAAAATCCATTTTAATAGTTTCACAAATATTTTTAGGTAATAACGGCATAGAAGAACCACCTGGTATTACTGCTTTAAGATTATCCCATCCTCCAGTTACTCCACCTGCATGTTTTTCAATTAAATCTTTTAAGGAAATTCCCATTTCTTCTTCAACATTACATGGTTTGTTAACATTCCCTGAAATACAATAAATTTTTGTTCCCGTATTTTTGGGTTTACCTAAACTTGAAAACCATTTAGCACCTCTTCTTAATATAGTTGGAACCACAGCAATAGTTTCAACATTATTTATAATTGTTGGACAACCATATAACCCTATTAAAGCTGGAAAAGGTGGTTTTAATCTAGGTTGACCTTTCTTACCTTCAAGGCTCTCTAGTAAAGCAGTTTCTTCTCCACATATATAAGCACCTGCACCGTAATGAATATATATGTCAAAATCCCACCCTGTGTTGCAAGCATTTGAGCCAATTAATTTTTTTTCATAAGCTTCATTTATAGCTTCTTGAAGTTTAATGCCTTCGTTTATGTATTCACCTCTAATATAAATATAGCATTTTTTTGCATTAACTGCATACGCAGTTAATAAACAACCTTCTATTAATTTATGAGGTTCAAATCTTAAAATATCTCTATCTTTGCAAGTTCCAGGTTCTGACTCATCAGCATTAATAACAAGATAATGTGGCCTTGAACCAACTTCTTTGGGTGCAAATGACCATTTAAGTCCTGTAGGAAAACCCGCTCCTCCTCTTCCTCTAAGCTCAGAAGATTTTATTTCATTAATTATCCATTCTTTTCCTTTTTTTATAATTTCATTAGTATTATTCCAATCACCTCTTTTTTGGGCAGATAAAATATCAGGACCCAAATCGTTATATAAATTTGTAAAAATTCTATCTTCGTCTTTAAGCATTTTTAATATCCAGTAGTGTTTTTCTATTATTTTCTGGTTCAGAGTTCACTCTTCCTCTGTAGGATCCAGGTTTCGGTTTATCACCATTTTGAATTTGATTTATTATTTTTTCTATTTTTTCCTCATCTAAATCTTCATAATAATCATCATTAATTTGAACCATCGGAGCATTTACACATGCACCTAAACATTCTACCTCAACCCAAGAACAACTGTTATCATTTGAAAGTTCATTTTCTTTATTAGATATTTTTTCTTTACACTTTGCTACGATGTCATAAGCTCCTCTTATCATGCATGGTGTTGTTGTGCATATTTGAAAAAAATATTTGCCTACCGGAGATAAATTATACATAGTATAAAATGTTGCCACTTCATAAACTTTGATATATGGCATGCTCAGAAATTTTGCTATATATTTCATTGCAGCTAGTGGTATCCAATTGTTATTTTGTTTTTGAGCTAAGTAAAGTAAAGGCATAACAGCGCTTTGCTGTTTTCCCTTAGGATAATTTTTAATTATCTTTTCTGCGTTCTTTAAATTTTCATTATCAAATTTAAAATCTGTAGGTTGCTCTTTTGAAATTTTTTTTATACTCATCTATCAATCTCTCCAAATACTACATCCATCGATCCTAATACAGCTGGCACATCAGCCAACATATGACCCTTGATCAAATAATCCATTGCTTGTAAATGAGAAAAACCTGGTGCTCTTATTTTGCATTTATATGGTTTGCTTGAACCATCTGATATTAAATAAACTCCAAATTCACCTTTTGGGGCTTCAACTGCTACGTATATTTCGTCTTTTTTAACTCTATATCCTTCTGTAAATAATTTAAAATGATGAATTAAAGCTTCCATTGACTCTTTTATATCATTTTTAGGTGGTGGGCTGATTTTTCCATCAAGTGATTTTATAGGGCCAGTTGGCATTTTATCTAAACATTGGTTTATAATTTTTACACTTTCTTTCATTTCCTCAATTCTACATAAATATCTATCGTAACAATCTCCATTTTTGCCGACTGGGATTTTAAAATCTATTTGGTCGTAACACTCATAAGTTTGTGATTTTCTTAAATCCCAAGGAATTCCTGAGCCTCTTAACATTACTCCAGAAAATGAGTAATCAAGTGCATCTTGTTTTGAAACAATACCAATATCAACATTTCTTTGTTTGAATATTCTATTATCTGTCAACAATGTTTCTAAATCATTTATAACTTTTGGAAAATTTTGACAAAATTTTCCAATATCATCAGCTAATCCTCTAGGTAAATCTTGATGAACACCACCAGTTCTAAAATAATTTGCATGAAGTCTTGAGCCTGAAACTCTTTCATAAAAAGTCATTAAAGTTTCTCTTTCTTCAAACCCCCATAAAGAAGGTGTTAGTGCTCCAACATCAAGAGCTTGTGTTGTAATATTTAAAATATGACTTAAAATTCTACCAATTTCGCAAAACATTACTCTTATAAATTGAGCTCTAATAGGAACATCAATATTTAAAATTTTTTCAACAGCAAGAGCAAATGCATGTTCTTGATTCATTGGCGCAACATAGTCAAGTCTATCAAAATAAGGTAGTGCTTGAAGATAAGTTTTATTTTCAATTAATTTTTCGGTACCTCTGTGCAGTAATCCAATATGTGGATCGGCATGTTCTACAACTTCTCCATCAAGCTCTAAAATAAGCCGCAACACACCATGTGCTGCTGGATGTTGGGGTCCAAAATTTAAATTTAATGTTTTTTTTTCTTTACTCATTGTTTTTTTTATTTTGACTTTTTATATAATCTGTTCCTTGCCAGGGACTTTCATAATCAAAATTTCTGTAATTTTGTTCTAATTTAACTGGTTCATAGATAACTTTTTTTTTATCTTCGCTGTATCTAACTTCGTTATGTCCAGTTAAAGGGAAATCCTTTCTTAAAGGATGACCTGTAAAACCATAATCAGTTAAAATTCTTCTTAAATCTGGATGATCTTTAAATTTTATACCATACATATCAAATACCTCTCTTTCCATCCAGTTAGATGAAGGGAAAATTGAAGTAAGCGATGTAGAGATTTCATTTTCATTAATGAAAAAATCTATAAGAATTCTAGAATTAAATTCGTGGCTTAAAAGCAAATAAACAAGCTTAAAACGTCTTTCATTTTCTGGATAATCAACAGCTGTAATATCAATTAATTGTTTAAATTTAGTCTCATTATTATTTTTTAAAAACAAAACTACATCTAATAAATTTTCATTTTCAATATTAATACAAATATGTTCATGATTAATTTTTGAACTTTTAACTTTTGTTGCTAGCTCAGAATTAATTTTTTTTTCTAAATCAAACAAATTCTTCATATTTTTATCTTTCTAAAGAGCCTTTGTTACGTATTTTTTTTTGAAGCTGTAATATTCCGTAAAGAAGAGCTTCCGCTGAAGGAGGGCAACCGGGAACATAAACATCGACGGGCACAATTCGATCACATCCTCTTACTACGGAATATGAAAAGTGATAATAACCACCTCCATTTGCACAACTTCCCATAGAAATTACATATCTTGGCTCGGGCATTTGGTCATAAACTTTTCTTAAAGCAGGTGCCATTTTGTTTGTTAAAGTTCCAGCTACTATCATAACGTCTGATTGTCTTGGAGATCCTCTTGGGGCTGCACCAAATCTTTCTAAATCGTATCTTGGCATCGACGTATGCATCATTTCAACAGCACAACACGCAAGACCAAAAGTCATCCAATGTAATGACCCTGTTCTTGCCCAATTAACTAAATTGTCAAAAGATGTTGTTATAAATCCATTTTCACTAAAATCTTTAGCAAGTTGCTTAAATTCATCGGGTATCTGTTTATCTTTTTCTGAAATTTTCATTTTTTATTCCCAATCTAGAGCACCTTTTTTCCATTCATAAACAAAGCCAACTGTAAGTATAAACAAAAAAATCATCATAGATATAAATCCTAAAAAACCAATATTTCCTAAAGATATTGCCCAAGGAAATAAAAAAGCAATTTCTAAATCAAAAATAATAAATAAAATAGCTACCAAATAAAATCTAATATCAAATTCCATTCTAGAGTCATTAAAAGGTTCAAAACCGCATTCGTAAGCAGAAAGTTTTTCAGGATCGGGATTTTTTGGTGAAACCAAAAAGTTAAGGATAATAAAAATACAGCTTAATCCTAGTGCAATTATTAAAAAAATAATAATTGGAAAATAATCTTTTAAAAATTCCGCTAACATCAATTTCTATATATAATCTTTTGAACTAATTGAAAGTGCAGTTAAAGTCACATTTTATTGAATATTTTAGCCAATTAATAATGATTATTAAATTAATGGCGGGAGTGAAGGGACTCGAACCCTCGACCTATCGCGTGACAGGCGATCGCTCTAACCAACTGAGCTACACCCCCGTGTTTTGGTGGGCAGTAAAGGACTCGAACCTTTGACCCCCTCGGTGTAAACGAGATGCTCTACCAACTGAGCTAACCGCCCAAAAAACAGGCTACTAATACATCAAGGTAGAGTTAATGTAAATTGTTAATTATTGAATGCTAGCTTGTGATTTTTGATCTTTGTTAGCTTCAGAAATATTTTCCACTTCGGTCCATTCAACTCTCTTTAATTCATTTTTAAGAGCTATTTTTAATACTTCATCCACACTTTCAACAGCCGTAATTTTAATATCTTCTCTAACTTTTTTTGGAATATCTATCAGGTCTTTTTCATTTTCTTTAGGAATTATAACTTGTTTTATTCCAGCTCTATGAGCAGCAAGTAATTTTTCTTTTAATCCACCAATGGGTAAAACTTGTCCAGTGATTGTAACTTCACCCGTCATTGCTATATGTTTATGTACCGGATTGTTTGTTATTGAAGAAACAATAGATGTAACCATTGCAATCCCAGCTGAAGGACCATCTTTTGGAGTTGCTCCTTCAGGTACATGAATATGAAAATCTTTCTTTTCAAAAATTGGAGGTATAATTCCATATTCTAAGCTTTTTGATCTGACAAATGATTTAGCTGCTTTAACAGATTCTTGCATTACATCACCAAGTTTACCTGTAATTTGCATTTTACCTTTACCTGGCATGTGAATTGATTCAATTTTTAAAATTTCTCCTCCAAATTCAGTCCAAGCTAGCCCTGTAACTATACCAACTTTATCTTCCGATTCTACTTCACCATATTTAAATTTCTTAACTCCTAAAAAATCGTTAATGTTTTTAGTATTTATTTCCACTTTTTTTTCTTCTCCATTAACTACTTTTTTTACCACTTTTCTTGCTAGTTTAGATATTTCTCTTTCTAGATTTCTTACTCCTGACTCCCTTGTGTAGTTTCTTATGATCTCTTTTACAGTTCCATCAACTAAATCTAATTCTTCTTTTTTAACACCATTTTCTTTTATTTGTTTTGGTAATAAAAAATTATTTGCAATATTTATTTTTTCATCTTCTGTATAGCCTGGTATTCTTATAACTTCCATTCTATCTAATAAAGGTGGAAGGATATTTAAGGTGTTTGCGGTAGTTACAAACATGACGTCTGATAGATCATAATCAACTTCTAAATAATGATCGTTAAAAGTTGTGTTCTGTTCAGGATCTAATGCCTCGAGTAATGCTGACGAAGGATCTCCTCTGTAATCATTTCCAACTTTATCAATTTCATCTAGAAGAATAAGTGGATTTTTAGTTCCCGCTTTTTTCATCATTTGGATAATCTTTCCTGGTAATGAACCAATGTAAGTTCTTCTGTGTCCTCTTATTTCTGCCTCATCTCTGACACCGCCTAATGACATTCTTACAAACTGTCTGTTTGTAGCTTTAGCAATAGATTTGCCTAGCGAAGTTTTTCCAACACCAGGTGGGCCAATCAAACATAAAATTGGTCCTTTAATTTTATCCATTCTTTTTTGTACAGCCAAAAATTCAATTATTCTTTCCTTAACTTTTTCAAGTCCATAATGATCCTCATCTAATTGTTTTAAAGCTTTATTTAAATCTATATCTACTTTATCTTTTTTAAACCAAGGTATATCTATCATCCAATCTAAATAATTTCTAACTACAGTAGCTTCTGCTGACATTGGACTCATATTTTTTAATTTCTTAAGCTCTGCCATACACTTCTTTTGAACTTCTTTTGGCATTTTGGCTTTTTGAATAGATTTATACAAATTAGATGTTTCATCCTTACCATCTTCAATTTCTCCTAATTCTTTCTGTATGGCTTTTAATTGCTCATTTAAATAGTATTCTCTCTGAGTTTTTTCCATTTGTGTTTTAACTCTACCTCTAATCCTTTTTTCAACGCCAATTATGCTTGTTTCGTTTTCCATAATTTTAATTACACCGTTTAATCTTTTTTTAACATCAGTAGTTTCAAAAATTTGTTGTTTTTCTGAAATTGTAGCATTTAGATGTGATGCTATGTTATCAACAATTTTTGCTGGGTCTTTTAATTCTTTAATATTTGAAATTGTTTCAGATGATATTTTTTTATTTATTGAAGTAAGCTTTTCTAGTCTTCTTATTGCAGTAATTGCCAATGGCATTAGATCTTCGTCTTTAGATATTAAATCATTATTATGTTCATATGAACAAGTAATAAATTTTTCATCATCTTTAAAATCAATTATTTTTACTCTCTTCAAGCCTTCAACTAAAACTTTAACTGTTCCATCTGGCAATTTAAGCAACTGAAGTATTGAACTTTCGCATCCATACATAAATACATCCGTTTTTTTTGGATCATCAACTTCGGAATTTTTTTGAGTAACTAATATAATTTTTTTATTATCTTTCATTACTTCATTTAAAGCATTAATAGATTTATCTCTTCCTACAAATAATGGTATTACCATGCTTGGAAAAACGACAATGTCTCTTAATGGTAAAAGTGGTGATGTATGTTTAACTTCCATGTCCTAAATATGGATATTATATTTCATTTTGCAATAGAAAATTATAGATTATTAACTTTATTTATGCTGCTGTGGTTTTTTCGCTCTTATTTTTTGGGTCCTTTGAATGAATTATTAATGGGTCATTTTGACCTTTAGCAGCTCCAAGATCTATAACTACTTCTTGTACGTTTTCTTGACCTGGTAAATCAAACATTGTTTTTAAAAGAATATTTTCTAAAATAGATCTTAGACCTCTTGCCCCAGTTTTTTTACTAATAGCTTTTTGAGCAATTTCTTTTACTGCATTATCTCTAAATGTAAGTTTAACTCCTTCTAATTTAAACAATTCTTGATACTGTTTTATTAATGAGTTTTTTGGTTCAAGCAATATTTTTACCAAAGATTTTTCATCCAAATCTTCTAAAGTTGCATTTATAGGAAGTCGTCCTATAAACTCAGGAATTAATCCATACTTTAATAGATCTTCTGGTTCAAGACCTTTCATCCATTCACCAGTTTTTTTATCAGCAACACTTTTAACTTCCGCTCCAAAGCCTATTGAAGACCCTTTATCTCTTTGAGATATAATTTTATCTAGACCTGCAAATGCTCCACCACAAATAAATAATATATTTGTTGTATCGACTTGCAAAAATTCTTGTTGTGGATGTTTTCTTCCACCTTGAGGTGGAACACTAGCTATAGTTCCTTCCATTATTTTTAAAAGAGCTTGTTGAACACCTTCTCCAGAAACATCTCTGGTGATTGATGGGTTTTCTGATTTTCTGCTAATTTTGTCTACTTCATCTATATATACAATTCCTCTTTGAGCTTTTTCGACATTATAGTCTGCTGCTTGTAAAAGCTTTAAAATGATATTTTCAACATCTTCACCCACATAACCTGCTTCAGTTAAAGTTGTAGCATCAGCCATTGTGAATGGAACATCTAAAATTCTAGCCAAAGTTTGTGCTAACAATGTTTTTCCACAACCAGTAGGACCTAGTAATAAAATATTTGATTTCGCTAATTCTACTGTTTTGCTTGTTTTGCTTTCGTAATTAAGTCTTTTGTAGTGATTATGGACAGCAACAGATAAAACTTTTTTTGCATAACTTTGACCAATTACATAATCATCAAGAACTTTACAAATTTCTTTTGGAGAAGGTAATCCATCTTGGTGTTTTACAAATGTATCTTTGTTTTCTTCTTTTATAATATCCATGCAAAGTTCTACGCATTCATCGCAAATAAATACAGTAGGGCCAGCAATTAATTTTCTTACTTCATGTTGGCTTTTGCCACAAAAAGAACAGTAAAGAATATTTTTATTATTTGTGCTCATAAAATTTATTTCGAATCAATTTTTTTACTTTATTACATTAAAGTAATTGTAATCAAGTATAGGTTGAGAAAAAACTATATATAGTAAATTCTTATCTGTTAACCACTACTTTATCTATAAGGCCAAAATCTTTTGCATTATCTGGTGTCATGAAATTATCTCTTTCAAGTGCGGCTTTTATTTCATCAACAGATTTATTTGTGTGTTTTGAGTATATTTCATTCAATCTTTTTTTTAATGATAGTACCTCATTAGCATGAATCTCTATATCAGTGGCCTGGCCTTGAAACCCCGCTGATGGTTGATGAACCATAATTCTTGAATTAGGAAGAGAAAATCTTTTTCCTTTGGTTCCGGATGCTAATAAAAAAGATCCCATGCTAGCTGCTTGTCCTATACATAAAGTCGATACATCAGGCTTTATATATTGCATCGTGTCATAAATTCCTAACCCAGCTGTCACTAAACCTCCTGGACTATTTATATATAGAGAAATTTCTTTTTTTGGATCTTCAGATTCTAGAAATAAAAGTTGAGCAGTTACTAGTGAAGCAACATTGTCATTTATTGGACCAACTAAAAAAACTATTCGTTCTTTTAATAATCTTGAATAAATATCATAAGCTCTTTCACCTCTGCTAGACTGTTCAACTACCATAGGTATAAGGGTATTTAAATGTTCAGGAATTTTATTCATATAAGTTGATTCGTTATACTTATACAACTTGTGATTACTTTTTGCTAACTTTTTTTACTTTAGGCGGTTTCTTTGCAGTAGTTTTTGTTTTTTTTGTGCTTAATTCTTTTTTAGATAAAGAGCTATCTTCATTAACGGAGTGATCATGGTTATGATCATGATGTTCTTTCATATGTCTTTCGTTTGCTTCTTTTAAAATTTTTTCAGCTTGTTCTTTATTAATTTCTTTTAAATTTGGTTTTGCCTTTAATTTAATCTCCTTTAATATTTTTTCTTCATAGAGTTGTCCTCTTAAATTACCTAAAATAGCTGGATTGCTTTGATAATATTCTTGTAACATTTTTTCTTGTCCTGGCATCATTCTAAGTTGTTTTTGTATTTCAGCTTGCAATTCTTGTTCATTAACATTTATTTTGTTTTGTTCACCAAATTCATTTAAAATTAATCCTGTTTTAATTCTTTTTATAGCTTTTTTTTCAAAATCTTTTTTATTCTTTTTTATATCTTCTTCTTTCATTCCTTGAGTTAGAATTTTAATTTCTTGTTCTTTTAAATTTTCAGGAATTTCATCTAATTTAATTTTATCTATTTCATCTAATATTTGTTGGTTGCTAATTGAATCTAATGAATTTTTATACTCTTCATTAATCTGTTTAGAAATTAATTCTTTTAAATCTTTCAAATCTTTAGCTCCTAAGTTTTTTGCAAAATCATCATCGACTTTTATTGGTTTAGGTTTTTTAACTGAATTAATTTTGCAAGCAAAAATTGCCTTCTTGCCAATTAAATCCTTTTCTGGAAAGTTAGGTGGTAAATTAACTTCAACATTGGTCTCATCATTTTTTTTTAGTTTTAATAATTGTTTGTCAAAACCTTTTATAAATAAATCTTTTCCAATTTCTAATTGAGTATTCTTTCCCTCATTACCTTTAAAATCTTTGCCATCAACAGTTGCTTTGTAATCAAAAATTACAAGATCACCTTCGTTTGCAACTTTTGCATCATCTACATCAACAAAATTTTTTTGAGATTTTGCTATATCCTGAATTCTTTTATCTGTTTCTTTGTCTTCTATTTTTACTTTGTATTGATCAAATTTAATGTTTTGTAAATTTTTAATATCAATTTTTGGTAATTCCGTTACTGAAATTACATATTCTAAATCTTTATCTTCGCCATAAGTTTTTAGATCTATTTTCGGTTGACCCGCGGGTTTTATTTTTTTTTCCTGAAGAGCCTTTGTACTTGTATCTTTTAATACTTTGTCAAGAACTTCACCAAATATAGCTTCACCAAATTGTCTTTTTAAAATTTCTTTTGGTACTTTACCGGGTCTAAATCCTTTTAGTGTTACTTTATTTTTTACTTCTTCATACTTTTCATCCATATGAGAAGAAATAGTTTTTTTATCTATAAAAACTTTTAAGTCTTTGTTTAATCCTTTTTGATTCTCTACTGTTACTTTCATAAAATATTTTGGTAGGCGAGAAAGGACTCGAACCTTCACAGCTTGCACTATTGGTTCCTAAGACCAACGCGTCTACCAATTCCGCCACTCGCCCAATTTTAAAGGTTTTATATATTATAGATCTGATTTGTCCAAATAGAATAATTGTGCAAAAATACAGATTTTGTATAAAACTAAAAAAATATTCTATAATTTATATTTATGCTCAGCACATTTTATAATCTAAATAAAACTATTATTAAATGTAACAAGTGTTCAAGGTTAGTTAAATTTAGAAAAAAAATTGCTAAAGAAAAAAGAAAACAATATATAAATGAAAACTATTGGGGAAAGCCAATAACTGGCTTTGGCGATACTAAGGGTAAAATATTATTAGTAGGTCTAGCTCCTGCTGCACACGGGGGAAATAGAACAGGTAGAGTTTTTACAGGAGATAGATCTGCAGATTTCTTATATAAATGCCTTTATAAAGCAAAAATGTCTAACCAGCCAACATCGGAAAATAAATATGATGGTTTAAAACTTTACAATACTTATGTGACTACTGCTTTAAAATGTGTACCTCCTGGAGATAAACCTATACCCGATGAACTTAAAACTTGCTTTAAATATTTCAAACAAGAAATAGATTTATTAAAAAATATTAAAGTTATTGTGGCTTTAGGAAAAATAGCCTTTGATGCTTGTTTAACATTTTACAAAAAAAATTATAACTTTAAAAATAAGAAATATATTTTTGTTCATGGTGCCAAATATAAATTACCTGATCAAAAAATATTAGTAAGTTGCTATCACCCAAGTCCAAGAAATGTAAACACAAAAAGAATTGATATAGATAAAATGTTATATTTGTTTAATAATGTAAAAAAAATTATTTGATGATTGTATATTTGCTTTGGTTGATTATGGTTGTTCTGTGGAATTATGGTGCTCCCAGTGCCACACCAATTGAAGATGTTCTAATGGCTATATTTATAGGTTTTATATCATACAAACTAAAAGAGTTTTTACCAGATCCTGCTATTCTGAAGAAAAATAAATATTTTGGTAATAAGAAATAGCCTTAAGTTTAGAGTTATCAGTATCAGACATTATAGCAAGACCATTAATTTCATCTAAATCTAAATTATGAAATTTTTTAAAATGTTTTTTCACGTTCACCTTTACAGTTACCCATTCATTAAAATTTTCTTTAGTTGTTGATAAAACATAGTCTATTGATTTTTTAGTAAATGGACTTGGATGAAAAGCATCAACTTCATTATTGCTTGAAAAAACATAATTCATTGACCTATTAGAAAGTGGAGTTGCGCCAGTTTTTTTTACTACAAACACTCTAGCAGCATAGTCGTGACCTTTTTTTGTTGATTCATCTATTCCTGGTAAATCTTTTTCAACTTTCCAAGTGATATTTAAAAATGGTGTTTCGTTTAGATTAATTTTAATCTCTTTTCCTAATCCAGAAGCTGAATTATCTGCTTCAGCTCTCAAAAATTTGCCATTTTCATTATTGCCAACTGAATACTTGGTTTTTGCATCGGCTCCTCGTATTTTTCTAACTTTTAATGAAGATAATTCTTTTTCCGTAAATTCAAAAACTTGAATTTCTTTACTTAAAGTATCTGAAATAAAAATTAACGAAAATAATAAAATCTTCAATAAGTATAAAAACATCAACTATGGAATTAATATAATTTTTGGAGCAGAACAAGTGCCATTATGTATCTCTTTAAAAGCTTCCGCGCCTGTGCTTAATTCCCTATACTCTATCCAATTTAAATCTCCAACCTTGCCTTTAGACAGTATATTTAAAGTTTCTTCAAAATCTCTATTAGTATAACAATATGTGCCTATAAACGTTACTTCTTGCAAAGTAGCCTTTCGAAAATCAAATGTTCCTGAAGGCTGTGTAAGACCAATATGAATGATTGAGCCTCCAGGTTTAACAAATTTTATAGCAGACTGTCTTGTAGCTTCCATCCCAACAGTATCAAAAATAATATCAAAAGAATTTTCATTTATCTCTTTGTTGTTGGGATTTACACAATTTGAATTTAAATTATTTTTACAAACCTGAAGTCTTTTAGTGTTAGGTTCAGATAGTAATATATCTTTACAATTTTTAACTTTTTCTAAAATCAATGCGCAAAGCAAACCAATTGCTCCTCCTCCAATAACCAAAACATTACATTGATCTAAAGGTTTTTTTAAAGTTGAAACACCTAGTTCTACAGCATGAAGAGACACTGCGGTAGGTTCGGCTATTGGGGCTTGCTTTATATCAAGTCCATTTGGTAATTCATAAATATTTTTATCTGGCGTTAATACCATTTCTGCAAAACATCCCTGTCTTTCAATGGGTCTATTCATACCCAAAAGTACTCTTTTGGGGCAAAGATGTTCTATTTTATTTATACAATATTCACATTCTCCACATGTGATCAACGGATTTAAAACTACTTTTTTACCTTTTTTAGATCCTTGTTCAATTATTCCACTAACCTCATGTCCTAATATTAAAGGAGGAATTCTTCTTTCATCTTTACCATGATATGCGTGCATATCTGATCCACATATGCCAGAGGCGGATACTTTAATTATACTTTCTCCATTTATTATGCTTGGATCGTTAAAATCCTTATATTCAAGTTTTTCGGTTCCTGTATAGACTAAAGCTTTCATTTATTTAGTTGCTAATAAATAATAAGTTATTGAAGAAAAAAATGCACCAATAATCCAGGAAAAAGATTGTAAAAATCTTAATTCAGGATTCCATATAGTTGCTGATGCAAAAATAAAACCAATTAATAAAGAATAAATGGATTTTATATGCCAACCGCTTGAATAGTAATAAGCTCCATCTTTACTTGATGAAAAAATATCCTTATTAATAATTTGTTTATTCTTAACAACATAATAATCAATAATCATAACTCCTGCTATCGGTCCAAAAAAAGAGCCTATGGTGTCAACAAAAGATAAAAATCCTATTTTACTTAAAACTGGATCCCAAAAAACTGCAAATATAATTCCTAAAAAAAGTATAATTAAACCTGCACTTTTTACATTAGTCTTGTTAGGAAAAAAATTTATAATTGAGTTTTGCGATGGAATATAATTAGCAATTAAATTGGTTGAGGTTGAAGCAACTAATATAAAAAATAATGCTATAATTGTTAGAGAAGCATTGTCAATCTGTCCAATTATGTCTGTTGGATTTGTTAAGAGTTTATCGACAGAAATTAAATTTTTTTCAAAAAATATACTTGAGCCTAAAACTAAGAAAATTGCTAAAAATGAAAAAATTAATAAATTTATTAGTAAACTTAAATTACCTTTGTTTACTTCATTTTCATTCTTAGCATATCTAGAAAAATCTCCAAAATTTAAAATAACAATAGAAAAATATGCAAAAAAAGTTCCAGTCACAGATAATAATGCATATAAACTTTGTTTATTATAAATTGCATTATTTACTACAAGTTTATGAAATGAATTTATTATATCATTATAATTCTCAGAAATTAAAATTATAAAAAAATAATTAATCCAAAATAAACAAATAATGTTGAAAAATTAATTATTCTTTTAATTAATCTTTGGCCGTTGCTAAATAATAGATATTGTATCCAAAGAGTAAATACTAAAGAGAACCAATCTATGAAATTTAATCCCATAAAAAATATCAAAAATATATCTTTATTTAATAATGCACTATCTAATGAAAATAAACTAATTCGAATTAGATACCCTATTGATTTTGATATAAAATATGTTTGAACACCAAACATAAAAACTCCAACCAAACCTCTGAGTATAGCAACATATCTTGCCCCATATACCCCCATTGAAAGTCTTAAAAAAACTGGGAATGGAATTCCATGTTTTTGAGAAGGTTTCCCAATTAAGTTTGAAAAAAAATAAACAAGCAATGCACCTATTATTGAACCAAAAAATACTACAAAAAAATTTAATTGATAAACTAGATACAGAGATGCAATTAAAGAAAAACCAATAATGCTTTGAATGTTTGATCCCCAATAACAGAACAAATCTTTCCAATTCCAAATTTTATTGTTGGGATTTACTGAAACAATCTCCCAGTTCATTAGGTTTGATTTTTCTTTTTGTTGAATCACTTCTTTATATTAAACCAATATAAATTACTGTCCATATAAGACCGTTGGTAACCAAAGTACTATTTTAGGGAATATTATTATTATTATTAAGCCAATAATTTGAAGTACCATAAATTGCATCATTCCAAGATAAATATCTTTTAAATCCCATTCTGGGACAACACCTTTTAAAAAATATGCTGAAAGTGCTACTGGTGGAGAAAGCCAGGCGGTCTGCAAATTTACAGCTACTAGTATTGCAAACCAAGTTAAATTAAATCCTAAAGCTTCAATTAATGGCAATATTATTGGAACTATAATCATAACGATTGGAACCCATTCTAAAGGCCATCCCAATAAAAAAATAACACCCATAACTATTGCTAAAATTAAATACTTATTCATTTCCAATGATAATAAAAATTCTGTAAGTAACATTGGTGTGCCAAGACGCGCAAATACAGCGCCAAAAAAATTAGAAGCGGCAACTAAAACCATAATTAATGCAGATATTTCTAAAGTTTTCACTAATGCTTCTTGTAGTTTTGATAGAGTTAATTTTTTATAAGCAAGGGATAAAAGCAATGCACCCATTGCACCACAACCTGCAGCTTCTGTTGGTGTAGCAAAACCCAAGAGAATACTTCCAAGCGCTGAGAAAACTAATGCAGCAGGAGGAACTAAACCAAGAAAAAATTCTATCCAAACATCTTTCATGCTTGTTGCTCTCATGTCTTCAGGTAAAGGTGGTCCTAGCTTTGGATCCATCATGCATCTAATTGTTGTGTATGCTGCGTATAAACTGGCAAGTAAAATTCCTGGAATTATTGCTGCTGCAAACAAGTCTATTACGGGTATTTCCATTATAGGTCCCATAACTACAAGCATAATACTTGGGGGAATTAAAATCCCTAATGTGCCACCTGCTGTAATAGTTCCAGCTGCCAATCTTACGTTGTATCCTGATCTATTCATTGATTTTGCGGCCATGATTCCTAAAATTGTTACAGACGCTCCTACAATTCCAGTTGCAGCTGCAAAAATTACAGAAACAAATAAAACTGCATAATAAAGTGAACCCCTAACTTTCGCTAACATTAACTGAAACGCTGAAAATAATCTTTCCATTAATCCAGCTTGTTCCATCATTATTCCCATAAACACAAACAGCGGGACGGCGGCTAAGGTTTGTTCTGTCATAACCATCGAAAACTGTAAGGTCATTAAATAAAAAACAAGTTTTCCAAAACCTAGATAGCCAAAAACAAAACCTAAAAATATTAATGTGAAAGAAATTGGAAACCCAACAAATATTGAAAAAAGCATTACTCCAATTAAAATAAAACCTAATATAGCTGGATCAATAAATTCAGCTATCATTCTTCACCCGGCCACTTTCCTCTGGTCATTGCGTAATAGCTTTTAAATAATTCTGAAATTCCTTGTATTAATAAAAAAACAATTCCAAACCATAAACATG
>CACKXX010000003.1 GCA_902604265.1 uncultured Pelagibacteraceae bacterium
TTACTAGTCCAAAAATTAAAAATGGAAATAGATAATGTAAACTGTAGAATCTTGTAAGTGTAGGGTTGTCAACTGCATAACCGCCCCATAACCAATTGGTAATACTTTCGCCAACAAAAGGAATTGCACTGAATAAATTTGTAATTACTGTTGCTCCCCAAAAACTCATCTGTCCCCAAGGAAGTACGTAGCCCATAAATGCAGTTGCCATCATTAAAAAATAAATAATCATTCCAATAATCCAAATGACTTCTCTTGGCGACTTATAGGATCCATAATACAATGAT
This sequence comes from uncultured Pelagibacteraceae bacterium, assembly GCA_902604265.1. Lineage (GTDB taxonomy): Bacteria > Pseudomonadota > Alphaproteobacteria > Pelagibacterales > Pelagibacteraceae > Pelagibacter. Next base: position 288 of record CACKXX010000003.1, read on the forward strand.
CTAAAAATATGTATATAAACAGCAAGAAAAAACATTGAAGCACCATTTGCATGTACATATCTCATTAACCACCCATAGTTTACATCTCGCATTATATGTTCAACACTACCGAAAGCTAAATCGGCGCTTGCCACATAATGCATAGCTAGTATCAATCCTGTAATAATTTGAGTAATTAGACAAAAAGTTAAAATTCCTCCAAATGTCCACCAATAATTTAAATTTTTAGGTGTTGGATACTCTTGAAGATGATTTGAAAGAGTTAATAATGGCAAACGATCATTAAACCATTTTCCTAATTTTGACTTTGGAGTATATTCGTGATCACTCATAAATTATGATTATCCAATCTTTATAGTATTACTATTTACAAATTCGTATTTGGGAACTTCCATATTTGTAGGTGCTGGACCTTTTCTTATTCTTCCAGAAGTATCGTAATGCGATCCATGGCAAGGGCAAAACCATCCACCATATTCTCCTTTGTCCCCCAAAGGAACACATCCTAAGTGTGTACATACTCCTAGCATAACTAACCACTCTGGATTTTTTGCTCTATCTTCGTCAGTTTCAGGATGTGGCAGATCATCTAAATTTACATCTTTAGCTTTTGCAATTTCTTCACTAGTTCTTCTTCTTATAAAAACTGGTTTTCCTCTCCATAAAACAGTTATCGATTGACCAACTTCTACACCGCTTACATCTACTTCTGTGCTAGCTAATGCTTTAACTGAAGCATCTGGATTCATTTGATCCACTAAAGGCCATACAGCCGCTCCTACTCCGACTGCTCCTAATGCGTATGATGCTGTAAATATGAAATCTCTTCTATTAGTTTTTTTTTCTTCAGACATTAAAAATTATAATTATTTATGCTTAATTATATGATTAAATAATAATAAAAAAGATATTTTTCCATGGATACAATGACACACGATCCTACTAATTTAAGGCCAAAAATAGCACTATATGAGCCTGATATACCTCAAAATACAGCATCGATAGTTAGAACCTGTTCTTGCCTAGGAGCACAATTAGAAATTATTGAACCGTGTGGATTCTTGCTTTCAGACAAAAGGTTTAAAAGAGTGGTTATGGATTACATGGATATAAATAATATTAGTTTTTACAAGAACTATAAAGAATTTTTTGAAATAAAAAAAAAAGAGAGAGTAATACTAATTACAACAAAGGCCGATAAAACTTATACTAGTTTTTCTTTTAGAAAAAATGATACAGTTTTATTTGGTAGAGAAAGTTCTGGAGTACCACAACACGTACATGAGATAGTTAATGAAAGACTAAAAATACCTATGGTAGAAAATAAAAGATCTCTTAATCTTGCAACATCAGTTGGTATAGTATTAGCTGAACAATTAAGACAAAATTAAATGGATATTGAATTAAAAAAAAAATTGGTAAGAAATTGGTTTAAGATACTTCAAGATATGATTTGTAATGAAATTGAAGAATTAGAAGGTAAGACTAAATTTAAATCAAAAAATTGGCAAAGAAACAAAAAAAAGGATGAAGGTGGTGGAGAATATAGAATTTTAGAAAATGGAAAAATTTTTGATAAAGTTGGAGTTAATTTTTCTGAAGTATATGGAAAATTTTCTGAGAAATTTAAAAATAGAATACCAGGGACTAAAAAAGACTCGAGTTTTTGGGCTTCAGGTATTTCAGTTGTAATGCATATGAAAAATCCTCATGTTCCTGCCATGCATTTTAATACTAGATACATATATACATCTTATGGATGGTTTGGCGGAGGAATGGATGTTACTCCTTGTTTAGATGACAAAAATCTAAAAAATTGGTTTCACAAAGAATTAAAAAAAATATGTGATTATCATAATAAAAAATATTATAAAAAGTATAAAAAACAATGTGATGAATATTTTTATCTTCCCCACAGAAAGGAAACTAGAGGGATTGGAGGTATATTTTTTGATTATAAAAAAAAAAACTGGGAAAAAGATTTTAATTTTGTAAGAGATGTTGGATTAACATTCAAAAGTATTTTTAGAGAAATTATAACTAAAAAAAATAAAAAAAAATGGACAAAAAAGCAAAAAGAAATTCAATATTTAAAAAGAGGTAGATATATTGAATTCAATCTTCTTTACGATAGAGGAACAAAGTTTGGTTTGCAAACTGGTGGAAATACAAATGCAATTTTAATGTCACTTCCCCCCATAGCCAAGTGGAAATAATTTATGGATAAAGAACCTATTACAGTATCCGGATTAGAAAAATTAAAAGAAGAATTAATTTTTTTAAAAGAAAAAAAAAGACCTGAAATTGTAGCTGCTATAGCTGAGGCAAGGTCGCATGGTGATCTAAAAGAGAATGCAGAATATCATGCGGCTAAGGAGCAGCAATCTCATAATGAAGGAAGAATTCAAGAAATAGAAAATTTGATGGCTAGAGCAAATGTTATTGATGTAACAAATATTAAGAATGACGGTAAAGTTATTTTTGGATCAACAGTTTATTTACAAAATTTAGATACCAACGAAAAAATAGAATACAAACTAGTCGCAAAAGATGAGGCTGATTTAAAAAAAAAATTAATTTTCTTTCAATCTCCAATTGGCAAAGGGTTAATTGGTAAAAAAAAGAATGATTTAGTAGAAATTCATACTCCTGCAGGAGTTAAAAATTTTGAAATTATAGATGTAAAATATATCTAGTTTTTAACTATTTTATTTAAATCTTTATCTGAAATTTTAAATGAATTTTCTATCCAAAATTCCTCAATTTCTTTTAATTTATCGCCTAGCTCTTTTCCTTCTTTGTAATTAAATTTTTCTATCAGTGTTTTTGCCTTCACTTCAAGCACAGGTATTTCTTTGCTGCTGAAAAATTCTTTTAACTGAATTAAATTTTTATCTATTTTTTTACTTTGAAATATTTTAAAATTAATAAAGTCATTTAAATAATTTTTTCCATTATAATAAAATATTTTCCAAAGATTTTTTTCTTTAAATTTAACTTTTTCTGAATTTTTAGAATATGCATTTGATAAAAATTTTATTCTTTTCTTATCTTCATTTGAAATATTATATTTATAGATAAAATATTCACTATTATCAGAGTCATCAATTATCAATAAAGAAATTAAAAAAATAAAATCTTTTTTTTCAAATATTTTTTTTGAATAATCATTAATATTATTGAGAATATTAAAATTTATTATTTGTGGAAATACAATTGTAATAATTTCTTGACAAAATTTATCTTTTAAAATTTTCAAAAATCCTTCAGACAAAATTAATTTTTTTAACTCATCAAGCAATCTATCTGATGAAATTTTTGATATTCCACTTAAATTCTTTTTAATTATTTTTTTTAAATTCTCATCGTGATCTACTTTGCTGTAATTTAAAAAAAATCGAACATATCTTAATATTCTTAGATAATCTTCCTTAATTCTTTTTTCAGGATCTCCAATAAACTTTACATTGCCTAGTTCCAAATCCTTTTTTCCATTAAAAGGATCATATAAATTTCCATATAAATCTGCATAAATTGAGTTAAAAGTAAAATCTCTTCTTGAAGCATCTTCATACCAGTCTTTAGAAAATTCAACCTTTGCATGTCTGCCATCTGTTAAAATATCTTTTCTTAGTGTTGTAATTTCAAATTTTTGATTATCAATTTTTGCAGTGATAGTCCCATGTTCAATTCCACTTTTATAAAAGCTAATTTTGTTTTCTTTTAAAATTTCACAAACTTTGTCTGGGTTTAAATTTGTTGCAAGATCTATATCGTCCACTTCTTCATTATTAATAATTTTTCTTATACTTCCACCAACATATCTAATTTCGCTTTTTTCAGAAAAATTAGAAATTAAATTAAAAATTTTTTCAATATTAGTTTTTTTATTTATGTTTTCAAAATCTTTGAAATAATAATTTTTATTGTCTTTAAATTTGAATATTTTACTAAATATATTTATCATATTTGGCTGGGGCTCTAGGATTCGAACCTAGGATGGCGGTACCAAAAACCGCTGCCTTACCACTTGGCTAAGCCCCAAAGTTATTTTCGTATAACACAAAAAAAAAAATTTATATAGTTTTAGATGTAATACACCAATAGTTTTTATATTTTTTCTTAAATAATTTTGCTGCATTTATTGCTTCATTTTTTGAAGAAAAATACCCGAGCATGGCCGAACCTGATCCGGTCAGACGAGCAAATCTTATATTTGGCAAAGATTGCATAAATAATTTTACAATTTTTAATTTAGGATAATTTTTAAAAACTACTTTTTCCAAATCATTTTCTAATTTTAAAATATTTACAAAACTTAAATATTCTTTTGTCTTCGTTTTCAATTTTTTTTGAGAATATTTTTTTATACCTTTGTAAATTAACTGGGTTGAACAACCAAAATTAGGTTTTACAATAATAACAAAAAGTCCTATTTTTTTTGCTGTGCTCTCTAAATAACCATTTGAATGTAAGATTTTAATTTTATTATCTAAGCCAAACTGGACATCCTGGCCAACTTTTTTACTCAATTTTATTATATTTTTTTTCGATAAATTTAAAATTTTTTTGTATATAAAAAATCTTATTAAAGCAGAAGCATTCATTGATCCTCCTCCAAGACCAGATTTATGTGGTATGTTTTTTTTTATTTTAATAAAATACTTTTCGTTATTTAATAAATTTTTTTCATCTAATATTTTCAGCAATTTAGAAATGGTATTCTCCTTATTTATTCCTTTTGAAAATTTACCAAAAAATTGAATTTTATGTTTTTTTTTATTAATTTTTCTTATTTTAACTTCATCATGCAGTTTCAAAAATGAAACTAAACTTTCTATTTTATGATATTTAGAATTTAATCTTCCTGTAACTCCTAATGATAAATTAATTTTTGCATATGATTTTATTACATTAAATTTCATTAATTAGCCTTCGCTTAATCCTTTAAGTAATTTTTTTGAATTGTTCTTTTTTATTTCTTTTTCTGCATCCTTGGAATTTATTGCGTTTCTCCAATAATATTTAGCTTGAATCTTTCTATTTAATTTCCAAAGAACATCACCGTAGTGATCATTAACTATAGGATCATTAGGCATAAGTTGAATGGCTTTTTTCAAAAATTTTTCAGCATTTATAAAATCGCCAATTAAATAGTATCCCCATCCAACTGAATCAATTATATATGGATCGTTTTTTTTTTGGTTATACGCTTTGTCTAGCATTTCAATTGCTTCTTGGATTTTATATTCTCTCTCCAACCAACTGTAGCCCAAATAATTTAAAATATATGGATCATCGGGTTTTATTGTTAAAGATTTAAGTAAATCTTTATCAGAACTTTCATCTTCTCCTAATCTTTCATAGCTAGATCCTCTTTTATACAAAACATCAGCTTTTTCTTCCGAGTTATTTTTTAACTTTTCTAATAATACAGAATAATATTTGATAGATTTTTCAAATTCGTTGTTACTTTTATATATGTTTGCCATATCGTAAATTATTTTCATAGAAGGATTAGAATAATCTTTAAATTTGTCTTCAATATAGGACAAAGATTGATTTGAATTTTTCTCATTATGAATAATTTGAGCTATTTTTTTTAATTTATACCAGTAGTAAACTTCTTCTTCTTTATTAAAATTTTCAAGAATTTTTCTTATTTTTTTATAATTATTGATTTCAAAATAATTCGAAACCATATGTGTTAAGTTAAAATAAAATTTTGGATTTAAATAATTTGAAATATTTGAGTAGAAATTTGATTCTTCAAAATTATCATCGGAAGCATAAAAATTTGATATTAGAAAAAAAAATTCTGAGATAATATCCGATTCATTTTCGCAAGAAAAAAATTTATTAAATTTTTGAAAATCTGAATTATTTATCCAATTTTTAGCTTGTTGAATTAATAAATTACTGTCTAAAATATTAATTGATTTTGATATTCGAGTTGCACTTTCAAAATCTTGATTTTTTATCAAATTTTGTAGATAGAAAAAAAGATATCTTGAATAATCACCATCTTCTGAATTAATTAAATTTATAAATTTTAAATTAGCATCTGGTTGATTTAGATAACAATATTTGAATGCCTCATTAATCAATGTCAATTTACCAAAATCGCTATCAATATTTAAATTTAACTCTCTTGTAAGAAATAAATCGTTGTAACTCTTTAAAACCTCATAGATAATATACTTGTAATTGTCATATTCTTTATAAGCTTCAAGCTCGTATAATAGTTTAATGTTTTGATCAAATTTTCTTTGTTTGAAATTATCAATTAAAAGTAATAATTTTGCTTCAAAAAAATCTGAATTACTTTTGTATCTATTTTGCTTAATAACATTAATTGACTTGTTAACTTCACCATTATTCACAAGAGTTATTGCGTATTTATTTAAAAATACTTCGTGACTATTAATTAAAGCCTTTGAAGAATTGAAATATTTTACTGAATCTCGACTATTTTGATTGTTTTTTGAAATTAATGCTGAAAGGTAACCTGATAGATACTTAGGGTTGAAATCAATTTCTTCAGTAGTTTTAGAAAAGGCAGAAGTTTGATATATAAAAATTATAGTAAAAAAGATTAATTTTATTTTTTTTTTTATCATTTTCTTATTGTATGATTGTAAAAGAAAAAAATCAAAATTACATTATGAAACAGGATTTAATAAATTCTTTCGAAATTGATTATATTTTTGAAAACAAGCCTATAAATCGATTTAAAAGTAAACCTACAATTGAAATAACCAAGTCAAAATTAAATGATCTACAAATAAAAATTAAAAATTTAAGCAATTGTGAATTAAAAAATAACGCAAAACAGATTGTATTTAGCGATGGTAGTTTTAAAAACTCAATTATGATAGTTGGAGAAGGACCGGGACAAAAAGAAGATGAGCTTGGAAAACCTTTTGTAGGGGATGCTGGCCAGCTATTAAATAAAATGCTTGCTGCAATAAATCTAAAGAGAGAGAATGTATATATAACAAATGTTGTTAATTACAGACCACCAAACAATAGGAAACCAGAACCAGCAGAAATAATTAGATATTCAGAATTTTTAAGAGAACACATATCAATTATTGATCCAAAAATATTAATATTAATGGGCAGTACAGCTATGGAAGCTTTGTTTGGATCTAAAATTAAAATATCAAAAGAGAGAGGTGCCTGGAAAGAAATAATTATTAATAATAAAACTTATCTTACTATTATAACTTTTCATCCTGCTTACTTGCTCAGACAAGCTGATCAAAAAAAATATTCTTGGGCTGATTTAAAAAAAATAAGAAAAAAAATTGATGAATTAAATATAAAAATTTGAAATGAAAAGTATTGTAGCTGGAGTTGATGAGGTGGGAAGAGGTAGTCTAGTTGGTCCAGTGTATGCTGCAGCAGTAATCTTAAAAAAAAAATTAGATAAAAAAAAATTAAAAGATTCTAAGCAATTAACAAAAAAAAACCGTGAAATTTTAGAAAAATATGTAAAAAAAAATTCTTATTGGTCTATAGGATCAGCATCATTAAAAGAAATAGAAAAATTAAATATTTTGAACGCAAGTTTGCTTGCGATGAAAAGAGCCATAAAAAAATTAAAAAAAAAACCTGTGCAGGTATTAATTGATGGAAATAAGGTTCCAAAAATTAAAAATTATAATTTAAAATATGTAATCAAGGGAGACAAAAAAATACCTGAAATATCTGCTGCATCTATAATTGCTAAAGTTTCAAGAGATCGTTTAATTAAGAAAATGGCAAAAAAATATACCAAATATTCCTGGGATAAAAATGCTGGCTATGGAACCAAAGATCATTTATCTGCAATTAAAAAGTTTGGAATAACTAAACATCATCGAAAAACATTTCAACCAATACACAACATATTGAGTCTTAAATAAATTACATCACAACTAGACTCAAATTAATACAATCGCAGGTTGACGTGAACTCATAGCTGGAGTCTAATCATTTTTTATAAAATGATTAACTCAAATTTAAAAAATAAAATTATTAACGGTGATAGCCTTAAAGAATTAAAAAAAATTCCTAGCGAAAGTTTTGATCTAATTTTTGCAGACCCTCCATATAATTTACAGTTAAGAAATAAATTAATTAGACCAGATAGATCAAAAGTAAACGCTGTAAATGATAAATGGGATCAGTTTGAAAGCTTTAAAACTTATGATGAATTTACAAGTAAATGGCTTTTGGAATGTAAAAGATTGTTAAAAAAAAATGGAAGTATTTGGGTAATTGGGAGCTATCATAATATTTTTAGAGTAGGTGCAAAAATACAAGATTTGGGTTTTTGGATTCTTAATGATGTAATTTGGAACAAAAATAATCCAATGCCAAATTTCAGAGGAACAAGATTTACTAATGCCCATGAAACATTAATTTGGGCTTCTAAAAATAAAAATTCAAAATACACTTTTAATTATCAGTCATTAAAATGCTTTAATGATGATCTGCAAATGAGATCTACTTGGAACTTGCCAATTTGTAATGGAAATGAAAGGTTAAAACATCAAGGTCAAAAGGTTCATTCAACTCAAAAGCCTGAAGCACTACTTCACAGAATTATATTAGCCTCTACTAACAAAAATGATTTTATTTTAGATCCTTTTTTAGGATCTGGAACAACTGCAGTAGTAGCTAAAAAACTTGGTAGATACTTTTATGGAGTTGAAAAAGAAAAATTATATTTTGAAGCGGCTATAAAAAGAATAAAAAATTCTAAAGTAATTGAGGATGAATATTTAGACACAATTCAAAATAATAGATCTAAACCAAGAATTCCTTTCGGATCATTAGTAGAGCTAGGTGTGATAAAACCTGGTACAGAAATTTACGATCAAAAGAAAAAAATAAATGCTAAAATAATGGTTGATGGGAGTATAAAATATCAAAAATCTGAAGGGTCTATTCATAAAGTAGCTGCAAAAATACTTGGTGCAGAAAGTTGTAATGGTTGGACTTATTGGCATTATCAATCAGGAAACAGTTTAAAACCAATCGATGAACTTAGACAACGTCTAAGACCAAGAAACTAGTTATTATAAATTTTACCTAAATAATTTTCTAAAAAATTTTTATTTTTAGAAAAGTATTTTAAAAAAATATCCCTAAATAGTACATTTAATGGATTAGAAAGATGAAAAGCAAAATGATTGAATGAAGATCTGGAACTTATTTGCTTAGTCTTCAAAATTCTTGTTTTATAGTAATTTGAAGAATTATTTTTTAAGTTATTAAAAAGTTCATTTGCAGCTTCTATTGATTGTGATGCGCCTTGAGCGAATGATGGAGGAAATGAATAAAATGCATCTCCAGTTAAAAAAATATTTTTTGATTCAGGTATTTGGATTTTTTTGCTTACAAAAATTGGAAAACATGTGGTTTCTTGAACTTTTTCAGTTAAATTTAAATTTGATCTTGAAGAAATCTGATTTAATAAATTCTTTATAAATGTATTTTCCTTAAACAAATTTATATTTGAGATTTCTTCTTGAATTAATTCTTTTCTAATAATTGATATAAAGTTAAATTCTTTATTTTGATTAATAGGATAGATTACGAAGTGAAAATTTGGCCCTAAATATAATGAAATATCAAAATTATTGAAGTTATGAATGTTTCCTCTTAAGGCAATTGAGTTAAAATATTTTGGAAGACCCTCTTCTTTAAATAAAATTTGTTTCGTTTTTGAATAAACTCCATCAGCTGCTACTAAATAATCGAATTCCTCACTTTTCTTATCTCTAAAGTATAATGATAATTTATCTTGATTTTTAATATCGATAAGATCTGAATTAAAAATTATATTTTCTGAAGGAATATTTTTCAAAAGAAATTCAATAAGTTTTGATCTTTTTAATGTCGTGTATCTATTACTCTGATTATTAAATTGAGATAAATCAATATCACAAATTTTTTCTGATTTTTTTGCATCAAAAAAATTTACTTTTTTTGGAAAGTAAACATCGTTTACATTCATTTTTTGAAAACCAATTTTATTTAATAAATTAACACTGTTTACAGACAATTGTATTCCATATCCATCAATTAGATCTAATGAGGTTTTTTTTTCAAAAATTTTATAAGAATTGGATTTATCTTTTTCTAAAAGGTTTGCGAGAAACAAACCTGAAATTCCTGCTCCTATAATTGCAATTTTTTTCATTAATACTTTAATACTGATTTAAAAATTTTTTTTGTGAAGGATGGCAAAATATGGTTTTTGATATTATCTTTATCTAAAAAGAAACTGTTACTTAAATATTTTTTTTTATTTTTTTTATTTATTGTAATCTTCATATCCATATTAGACATTTTAATATTAATTCTTTTATTTAATGAGGATTTGAATTTTCTTTGATTAATTTCTCTCATTGGAAAAATTAATAAATTTTTTAAAAAATTAAATTTATTATTTTTAATTAATAAAAATTTATTTTTATTTTTATAAATATCAGCCTCAAAATATTTTACTTTATTAAATTTATTTTTTGATTTTATATCAAAATCTTTTTTTTTAAATGCTTTGCAATTTTTACTAATAGGACACTCATAACATACTGGATTTAATGGTTTACAAATTAAAGCACCAATTTCCATTATCGCTTGAGCATAATCGCTAGGTCTATTTGATTTTCCAAAAAAAGATTTTTTTTTATGCAAATTATCTTTGCTAATTTCTTTTTTTGTTTTTAAAAAGAAAACTCTTTTTAAAATTCTTTCAACATTTCCATCTAGAGGTATAAATTGTTTGTTAAATGCTATTGCCATAATAGCTGTTGATGTGTAATCACCTATTCCTGGTAAAGATTTTAGTTGTTCAATATTATCAGGTAAATTTCCGTTAAATTCTTTTATTATTTTTTGGGCTGTTTTTTTTAAATTTCTTGCTCGTGAATAGTATCCTAAACCTTCCCAGCATTTCATTAGCTTTCGATCATTTATTCTGGCAAGCGCACTCAGATTTGGAACTTTTTTTATAAAATTATTAAAATAAGGAATCACAGTTTTAACTTGTGTTTGCTGGAGCATAATTTCGCTAACTAAAGTAAAATATTGTTTTTGCTTTTTTGTTAAATGTTTTCTCCAAGGTAAAATTCTCTTGTTATTATCATACCAATTCAGAATTTCTTTTGTTATACTTTGATTATTCATATGGAATTTAAAAATAATACTAAGCATAGATACAAGACCATTCAAGGATTAAGATCATTTAAAAATACTTTGCCAAAAAATGTTAAAAAGATAATTAGTAAAAAAGGTCATATTTATTCAGAAACTTTAGATAATTGGAGATATATTGTTGGCGAAGAACTGTTTAAAGTATGTTTCCCAAAATCATTTAGAAACTCAAATCGTTTTGGACAAAGCTATTTAAGTATAATGGTAAAAAGAGGTCATGAGGTTGATATGGAGTATTCAAAAGGAACTATCTTAAAAAAGTTAAATAGTTATTTAGGCTATAACGCTGTAGAAAAATTGAAATTTATTTCTTTTGAGGGTGAGGATATAAAAAAAAAAGAAAAAATTAGTAAAGATGCGACAAATAATGAGTATAAAAAAAAAATTTCTACAATTAAAAATGATAAAATAAAAAAATCTTTAATAGAATTAAGTAAATATTTTAAAAAAAAATGAAAAAGACAATACTGCTATTTTTAACAATATTCTTTTATTTTGAAACTATTTTTGCAGATGTAAAAATTAAGCCTTTGCTTGAAGGAAATGTTGAAGCTAAGATAAGTGTAATAGTTTATGAATCCTTAACATGTGGTCATTGTGCAAAATTTCATACTGAAACTTATCCAAAGCTCAAAAAAGATTTTATAGATACTGGTTTGGTTAAAATTGAATTTAGAAGCTTTCCACTAGATTTGGCTTCTTTAAATGCTTCAAAGATTGCACATTGTAAAAATGATGGAAAATCGGACCTCCTTCATTTTTTGTATGAAAATCAAAAAAAATGGGTTCAAGGAGAAACTGTAGAAGATCTAAATAAACATTTGAAAGATCTTACAATAAAATATGAAAATGGATTGGATTTTGAAGGCTGTTTAAATGATAAAGATATTGAAGATCACATATTAAATGATCGAATCAGTGGATCAAAAAAATTCAATATACAAGCAACCCCTACTCTAATAATTAATGATAAAAAGTTCGATAATCCTAATAACTATAAAAAATTAAAAAAAACTTTAGAAAAACTGATATAATTAGTGAATGGAGTTTAAAAAAATCCAACTTAATGGGTTTAAATCTTTTGCTGAAAAGACAGATTTCTTAATTGAAGATGGTTTAACGGGAATAGTTGGCCCAAATGGTTGCGGAAAATCAAATATAGTTGAATCTCTCAGGTGGTGTATGGGAGAGACTTCTGCAAAAAGTATGAGAGGATCCGGAATGGAAGATGTGATTTTTTCTGGTACATCAAATAAACCATCAAAAAATATTGCTGAAGTTTCAATATCTCTTTCAAATGAAAATAAAGATGGTCCTTTTCAATATAAAGAATTAGATGAAATTCAAATAAGAAGAAAGATAGAAAAAGATAAAGGTTCAAAATTTTATATTAATCATAAAGAAGTAAGGGCTAAAGATGCGCAAATGTTTTTTGCAGACTTGTCAACCGGAGCTCATTCTCCTTCTATAATTAGTCAAGGAAGAATTGGTGCATTAGTTACTGCTAAGCCAGTTGATCGAAGAGCTATACTCGAAGAAGCAGCAGGAATTTCAGGGCTTCATGCTCGTAGACATGAAGCAGAATTAAGATTAGGTGCAGCTGAAAATAATTTAAAAAGAGCAGATGAACTTAGAAGACAACAAGAAAAGCAGCTTGTTGGATTACAAAAACAAGCAGAAGAAGCTGCAAAATATAAATTAGTATCTGAAGAAATTAAAAAAATTGAAGCAGGTCTTTATTATTTGAGACTAAGAGACATTGAAAATGAAATTAATCTTGAAGATCAAATAAATAATGATGCCGAAAGTGAAGTTAAAAAATTTAATGATAAAATTGAAGAATTGGAAAAAGAGATTTATTCAGAAACTGAAAAAGTAAATCCAGTAAGAGATAAAAATATTGAGAATATTTCCAAAATTCAAAGGCTTAATTTAGAGTTAAAAAGTTTGGATGAAGAAAATGAAAGAATAACAGAAGAAATAGCTGTCATAAAATCTTCTCTTAAAACAATTGATGAGGATATTGATAGAGAAAAAAGTATTATAATTGATGCAAATTCAAACGAAAAAAGACTTAAAGAAGAAAAACACGAGTTAATTGAAATAGACTCAAAATACTATGATACTGAAAAAAAATCCAATGAAGACTTAGATGCTGCAAAAAAAAAGTTAAATCATGAAATAGATAAAGTTAAAGAAATGATAAGTGCTAAAAAAAATGATGAAGCAATAAGCTTTCTTGAAAATTGTAAAATAATCATAGAAGAATATGCAAATTTTTACAGTAAAAACCAAAATATCAAAAGAGATTCTATTAAAAGAAATGAAAGAATAAAAATTATAGAAAAAGAAATAGAAAGCTGGAAAAATCTTTTAATTAATTCTGAAAAAATGATAAATGAGCTCAATGAGAGAAAACAAAAATTAATAAAAAAATTTGAAGAGCTAGAAAAACAACCACAATCCCAAGCAGAAAAAAAAGGACAGATTTCAGAAAGTTTAAGATTGGCGGAAAAAGAAAAACTAGAAAATGAAGAAATTATAGAAAAAACAGATATTAAAATTTCTAATTTAAACTCTGAATTAAATAAAACAAAAGAAGATACAATTCAAATAAGAGAAAGAAAAGCAAGCTCAGGTGCAACAATAGAAGGTCTTAAAAAAAGAAAAAATGATTTATTGGACAGAGTAGAAACTGAATTAGGATTAGATGAAAATAATATTTTAGAATTTTCTAATCTAGAAAAAAATGAAGAATTTCCTGATGCAGTTACTCAAGAAGAATTATTGGATGAAAAAAAAAGAATAAGAGAAAAATTAGGCTCTGTGAATTTGAGAGCTGATGAAGAAACAGAAAAATATGAAAGTGAAATTAAAAAAATGGAACAAGATAGACAAGACCTCGTAACAGCAATAATCAAATTAAAAGAAAGTATAAATGAACTAAATCAAAAAGGTAGAGAAAGACTTTTGGAAGCTTTTGAAAAAGTTAATAGAAAATTTAATGAAGTTTATACAAAACTTTTTAATGGAGGTAACGCAAAGCTTGAACTAGTAGATTCAGAAGATCCACTTGATGCTGGCTTGGAACTTTTAGTAAGTCCACCAGGAAAAAGACTGCAGTCAATTACTTTGTTGTCCGGAGGTGAGCAGGCTCTTACGGCATTATCTTTAATATTTGCAGTATTTTTAAGTAATCCGTCTCCTATATGTGTTCTTGATGAAGTTGATGCGCCGCTTGATGATGCAAACGTAACAAGGTTTTGCAATCTTCTTAATGAATTAACAAAAATTACAAGTACAAAATTTATAATAGTAACTCATCATGCCTTAACAATGTCAAAAATGGATAGACTTTATGGTATAACGATGCCAGAAAAAGGAGTTAGCCAGCTTGTTGCAGTTGACTTGCAAAAAGCTGAAAGTATGGTCGCTTAGATGACTAAAGACACATTCAAGACTCGCCTAGAAATTGCAAAAAAGAAGATAAATAAAAACAAAAATAATCAAAATAACCAGAAAACTTCAAACTTTGGTGAAGCTTTTAAATTAAGCACAGAGCTTGTGGCTGCAGTAGCAGTTGGGACAATTATTGGGTTTATTTTGGACAATTGGTTTGGTACTAAACCTTGGTTAATTTTAATATTTTTTTTTATTGGTGTAATTGCTGGAATATTGAATGTAATTAGATCAGCAAAAAATATGCAAAAGTAATTTATTAGAGAATAAAATGGCATCAAATCCAATGTACCAATTCAACGTGTATAGAATTGGTCCTGAAATAAAATTAGGTGAAGTTGATTTATCTTTTACAAACGCAAGTTTATTTATGGTAATTAGCTCCCTAGCAGTATTAATCATATTTAATTTGGGATCAAAAAAAAATTCATTAATACCAAATAAAATTCAACTACTCGCTGAATTAAGTTATACTTTTGTGTCAAAAATGATAAACGATACGGCTGGCTCAAAAGCTAAACCTTATTTTTCATTCATATTTTCATTGTTCATGTTTGTATTATTTTGCAACATGTTTGGAATGATTCCTTATGCATTTACAGTAACTAGTCATATTATTGTTACTTTTGTTTTAGCGGCATTTATTTTTTTTGGAGTTACCATAATTGGTTTTATTAAACATGGATTTGGGTACTTAAAACTTTTTGTACCAAGTGGAGTACCTGTTGTTCTTTTGCCATTGATTGTAGTAATTGAAGTTATTTCTTATTTAAGTAGACCAGTAAGTTTATCAGTTAGATTATTTGCTAATATGATGGCGGGTCATACTATGATGAAAGTATTCGGAGGTTTTGTGATAAGCCTTGGAATAGTCGGCGGATGGTTGCCGCTTGGCTTTTCGGTAGCTTTAACAGGTTTGGAGATATTAGTTGCTTTTCTTCAAGCTTATGTTTTTGCAATATTAACCTGTATCTATTTAAATGATGCATTAAATTTACACCATTAACAATTTATAGGAGGATATAATGGAACTAGAAGCAGCAAAGATGATCGGAGCAGGACTTGCAGCGATAGCGTTAGCAGGTGCTGGAGTAGGAATTGGTATTATATTTGGTAATTACCTTTCTGGAGCAATGAGAAATCCATCAGCAGCTCAAAAACAATTTCCAAACTTATTATTAGGTTTTGCATTAGCAGAAGCTACTGGTTTATTTGGTTTAGTTGTTGCGTTGATAATTTTATTTGCATTTTAATTAATGTTTGTAAGATTTTCTCAAATAATTTTAATTTGCTTTCTTATATTTTCTAACGCAGAAAGTGCTGAAAGTGGAGGGATGCCACAACTTAATCCTGAGTTTTGGTTTTCACAGATCTTTTGGTTAATAATTACATTTGGAATAATGTTTATATTATTATCAAAATTTATTTTACCTAAAATAAGTGAAAACCTTGAATCAAGAAAGGCAGAGATACTTGAAAATATAGAAGCAGCGGAAAAGCAAAGAGAAGAGAGTGATAAAAAACTAAAAGAATATGAGAAAATAATTCTTGAAACTAAAATCGAAGCAAAAAATTATTTCAATAAAGCTAGAGAAAAAATATTGAAAGATGTTGATAAAAAGAGAGAAAATTTAGAAAAAGAGATTAATGATGAAATAAGTAATGTGGAGAAAGAAATTTTAGATTTAAAAAACAAATCTCCAGAGAAAATTAGAAAAATTGCAATAGAAACATCGTCTGATTTAATTAAACAATTAATAGGAGTTGAAGTAAATAATAGTAGCATTTCTGCAATAGTTGAGGATGTTTCAAGAAAGACCAATTAATTTATGACTATAGATGCAACATTTTGGGTAGCTATTTCTTTTGTCCTTTTTATTGGGTTATTGGTTTACTTTAAAATCCCACAAAAAGTAAACGAAATGCTAAATCAATTAATTGTAAACATAAAAAATGAAATTGATGAAAGTGAAAAACTTAGAAACGAAGCTAAAAATCTTTTAGATAAATCTCAAAAAAAACTTGATAGCGCTAATAGTGAAGCTTTAAAAATAACTGATCAAGCTAAAAAAGATAGTGAAAATTTAGTGATCGAAATAAATGAAAAATTTCATAAGTCAGCCGAAATTAAAAAAAAATTAGCTGAAGTAAAAATTAGTCAAATGAAAGAAACTGCTTTAAAAGAAATTAAAGACACATCAATAAAAATAGCCGTAGATTCAGTTAAAAAAATAATTTCTACTTCAGTAGATAAAAACAAATTGGATACAATTTTTGAAAAAGATCTTGAAAAAGCAAAAGTTGAATTAAAAAAAATTAATTCATAGTAGTTCGAAGAAATATCTTACTTTATTATAAAAAAAAATATAAATTATTTATATGAATTCAATTGTTATTGGGTCTGGATTTGGTGGGATAGCGGCTGCTTTAAGATTAAGAGCAAAAAATCATAAAGTTACATTAATTGAAAAACAACCAGATCTTGGTGGAAGGGCAAGAGTTTTTAGCAGAAATGGATTTACCTTTGATGGTGGTCCAACAGTAATAACAGCTCCTTACTTAATAAATGAGCTATTTGAATTATTCAAAAAAAATCCAAAAAATTATATTGAGCTATCTCCACTGAAAATTTGGTATCAGTTTATTTTTGAAGATAAATCTAAATTTAATTACTCAGGCGATGAAATTGAGATGAAAAAACAAATTGAAAAAATAAGCAAAGAGGATATTGAAGGTTATGAAAAATTAGTTAATTTCACAAAAAAAATTTTTGACAAAGGCTTTACAGAACTTGCAGATGTTCCATTTGATAAGCCTTTTGTAATGATGCAGCAATTACCAGCGTTACTAAAACTTAAAAGTTATAAGTCAGTTTATTCTTTAGTTTCATCTTATATAAAAAATGAAAAATTAAGAAGAATACTAAGTATGCATCCTTTATTAGTTGGTGGAAACCCTTTTACCACAACTTCAATTTATGGATTAATTTTATACTTAGAAAAAAAATGGGGAATTCATTATTCAATGGGTGGCACAGGAAATATTATTAAAGGTTTTGAAAAATTAATGAATGAAGTTGGAATTGAAATAATAAAAGGCCGTGAAGTAACTAAAATTATTTCAGATAAAAATAAAATAACTGGTATTCGGCTAGATAACCAAACCAACATTAGTGCAAATAATGTAATTTGTAATGCAGATCCACCTGCCGTTTATGAAAAAATGTTGAATGGAAATACAAATAAAGCATTCTTGTTTAATTGGAAAAAAAATAGAATGGAATATTCAATGGGATTGTTTGTTTATTATTTTGGAACCAAAAAAACTTATGATGGAGTAGAACATCATACAATAAAATTTGGTAACAAATATAAAGAGCATCTTGTTGATATATTTGATAATAAAAAATTAAATAATGATATAAGTTATTATCTTCATAGACCTTCTGCTACTGATAGATCTATGGCTCCTCAAGGGCAGGATTGTTTTTATGTTCTGGTTCCTGTTCCAAATAATCAGTCAAAAATTGATTGGACTATTGAGGGTGAAAAAATGAAGAGTTTAGTAATTCGTAAAATGGAAAGTGATTTAATGCCAAATCTTAAAGAAAATATTATTGAAGATTTTTATTTAACACCAGATTACTTCGAAAAAGAACTTAATACTAAATATGGTTCTGGTTTTTCAATACAACCAAAATTTTCACAATCGGCTTATTTTAGATTTCATAATAAATCTGAAATTTACGATGGCCTATATTTTGTTGGAGCTGGAACTCATCCAGGAGCAGGAATTCCTGGTGTTTTATCGTCGGCTAAAGTATTGGACAAAATAATTTAATGACAAAAAAAAACTATCTAGCTCTATTCGCTAAATCATTTAATTGGGCTGGATTTTTTCTACCAAAAAATGTTTATCATGATTGCACTAAACTATATGCATTTTGTAGAGTGCTTGATGACATCGTAGATGAAAAATCCAACTTAGAATTAAGAATAAAGAGAATTAATGAGATTAAGAATATTCTCAATAAAACTTATGAACTAGATAATAATGCCAGAAATACATTTGGGCAAAATGAACATGAAATAATTATAAAAGATATGATTATACTTGCAGAAAATAATAATATTAAACGAATTATTTTAAATGATTTAATTGAAGGTGTTGAATCAGATTTAAAACCAAAAGTTTATTTTAGATCAGTTAAAGACCTATTAATCTATTCATATGGAGTAGCAGGAACAGTTGGCTTAATGATGGCAAGAATATTAAATGTTAACGATACTAGATCTTTAAAAGGTGCTATAGATTTAGGTATTGCCATGCAACTTACAAATATAGCAAGGGATGTAATTGAAGATCAAAAAATGAATAGACAATATATAAAACCAGATTTTGAAAATATTAAAGCAACTTTGAAATTGGCAGATATGTTTTATGAAAGTTCATTTACTTCAATAAAAAAAATTCCATTTAAATATAGATTTGCAATAATTGTAGCGAGAAGAGTTTACAGACAAATTGGAAGAAAAATTATACAAAAAAGAAATATGGAGAATTATGAAAAATCAGGAAAAATTTATGTTAATAATTTTGGAAAAATATATCAAACAATCCTATCTTTATTTGATTTAATGTTTCTGTATTTAAAAGATGTAGAATCTCATCAGAGAATAAAGGAGCATGAAATTATAATAGAGGAAATAAACCTAGATGAAAGAATTTGATTATATTATTTTAGGTGGTGGTTGTGCAGGTTTATCTTTAGCTTATGCTCTAGAAATAAATAAAAAACTAAAAGATAAAACTTTAGCTATAATTGAAACTAGAGAAGAATATAAAAGAGATAAAACATGGTCATTTTGGAAAGTAACTGATCATAATTTTGATGACTGTGTTATCAAAAGTTGGAATAATTTTTCTGTAAATTCTAAATTAGGATCCCATGAAATTATAAATAAAGAGTATCCTTATCAAACTATAGACAGTGGTTTGTTTTACAAAAAAGTCTTAAATGAAATGGAACAAAATAAAAATATACAATTTTTTAAAAATACAGATCAATTAAACTTGGATAATTCGTTTATATTTAATAGCATTCCATCAAAAAGAAACTATCAAGCAAATCTTTGGCAACACTTTAAAGGTATAGAAATTGAAACACAGAAAGATATTTTTGATGATGAAATTTTTAACTTAATGGATTTTGATTGTGATCAAAGAGATAATGTTCACTTTTTTTATACTTTACCTTTTTCAAAAAATAAGGCTTTAATAGAAACAACTTGGCTATCAAAAAT
This sequence comes from uncultured Pelagibacteraceae bacterium, assembly GCA_902604265.1. Lineage (GTDB taxonomy): Bacteria > Pseudomonadota > Alphaproteobacteria > Pelagibacterales > Pelagibacteraceae > Pelagibacter. The sequence continues at coordinate 20,261 of CACKXX010000003.1, forward strand.
GGATGACAAAACATTAAATGATTATGATAATCAGCTAGAAAAATATATTAAAGAAACTCTTAAAATAAAAAATTATAAAATTAATTATCAAGAAAAAGGAGCTATACCTTTGTTCTATCCATCGGTTAAATTAGAGAAAAACAAAATTAACATTGGATCTGCAGGAGGCATGACCCGTTTAAGTACTGGATATACTTTTCTTAATATCCAAGATCATAGCAAATATATAACTAATAATATTGAAAAAATTCAGAAAACAAAAGCTTACCATATTGGAAAAAAGTACGAGTTTCTTGATAATATATTTTTAAATGTTTTAAAAAATAATCCAGATAAAATGCCAAAAATATTTTTAAATATGTTTAAAGCATCTTCCAAAACAGTTATAAAATTTCTATCAAATAAAAGTAATATTTTTGAAGATTTAGGTATAATTTTAAAAATGCCAAAATGGATGTTTATTAAAAATATTTTTTAAATTAGATGAATAAAATAAATTATTATCATTCATTAATTTTTTTTAATTCATGTATATTATTATCAGCATTTGAATTTTTAAGAGATAATAGTTTGCTTATTTTATCCTTGTTTCTTATACTAAGTCTGGGAATTTCACATGGTGCGTTAGATCATATAAAAGGAAAAAAATTATTAAAACTCCTAAATTATAAATCTATCTCAGCATTTTATATTTTATATATTTTAATTGGGTTAAGTGTAATTTTATTATGGCTATTATTTTCAAAAATTTTATTATTAATTTTTTTAATAGTTGCATCATATCATTTTGGTAAAGAAGACTCAGAATTTATAAGCAGTAAATCTAATCTTGAATTAGTTTACTTTTTTAAAGGATCTTTGGTGATAACTGCTCCATTGTTGTTTCACAAAACTGAAACTCTAAATATTTTTAATAATTTAAATTTTAATATTTCGCAAAGTTTATTTATATCGAATGAATTTTTATATCTATTAATAGCAATTAGTTTATTTGCAAATATTATTATTTCATTTAATAAACAAATTGATATTAAATCACTACTACTGATGGATTTTATATCTATCTTGCTACTTAATTATTTCCTGAATCCAATTTTAGCATTTACAATTTATTTTTGTTTTTTACACTCTATTAGGCATTCATTTAAATTATCTAATGAGCTGAATAAAAAAAATTTTTTTAAAGGTTTTAAGGAGTTTTTAATAAAGGCAATGCCATTAACTATTTTAACTGCTATTTTGTTCTTAATTTCTCTATTTTTTTTAAATACTTATTACTTTTTAGATAATGCTATATCAAAAGTAATATTTATTGGTTTGGCGTCTTTAACCTTTCCACATATATTGCTGGAATATCTTTTAGAAAAAAATGAAAAATAAAGAAATTAAAATTTTACTCGCTGCTCCGCGTGGATTTTGTGCAGGCGTTGAACGAGCGATAGAAATAGTAAAAAAAAGCATTGATAAGTATGGGGCACCAGTTTATGTGAGACATGAAATTGTTCACAATAAGTACGTTGTAGATGGTTTAAAAAAAATAGGAGCAATTTTTGTTGAAGAGCTTGAAGAAATTAAAGATAAATCTAGACCAGTAATTTTTTCTGCACACGGAGTGCCAAAAAAAGTACCAGCTGAAGCAGAAAAATTAAAAATGGAATATGTAGATGCTACGTGTCCTCTTGTATCAAAAGTGCATAGAGAGGCGGAAAATTTAAATAAAAATGGAATTCAAATTTTATTAATTGGGCATAAAAATCATCCTGAAGTTGTTGGAACCATGGGTCAGATACCTGATGGAGAAATAGACCTTATTGAAAGTATTGATGATGTTAACAATTATCAAAATAAATCTAATAAAAAATTAGCTTTTGTTACCCAAACAACTCTTTCTGTCGATGATACAAAAGAAATAATATCAGCTTTAAGGAAAAAATTTCCACAAATCAGAGAACCAAAAAAAGAAGATATTTGTTATGCAACAACAAATAGACAGGCTGCTGTTAAAAGAATTGCTGAAAAGTGTGATATGTTTTTTGTGATTGGAAGCAGAAATTCATCTAACTCTTTAAGATTGGTTGAAGTTGCAAGAAATTCTGGATGCACAAATTCAAGATTAATTCATTCTGAAAGTACTGTACCTTTTAATGAAATTGAAAAATATAAAACTATAGGAATTTCATCAGGGGCTTCGGCGCCTGAAATATTGGTTGATAACTTTATAAATGATTTAAAAAAACAATTTACAGTAGAGATAGAAGAAATAGAAATAATTAAAGAAAATATAACATTTAAAATTCCAGGAAAATTAAACTAGATGGCAATTTATACAAAAATTTTTTCAAAGGATATTCTATCAATTGAAAAAAATTATAATTTAGGAAAAATAATTCATTTTAAAGGTATTAAAAAAGGAATCGAAAATACTAATTATCTTCTAAAAACAAAAGACAAAAAGTTCATACTTACACTTTTTGAAAAAAGAGTTCAGAAAAAAGACTTGCCCTTCTTTATGAATTTAATGGATAAGTTAAGTAAATATAAGATTAACTGTCCAAAACCTCAAAAAAGTAAAAAAGGAAGTTTTTTAATAAAAATTAAAAATAAAACTGCTTCTATTGTTTCCTTTGTTGAAGGAAAAGATAAGTTAAAATTAAACTCAAAAGACTGTTATGAAATTGGTAAAAATATAGCTAAATTTCACAAGGCATCAAAAAAAATTAAACTTTATAGAAAAAATTCTTTATCTTTAAAAGATTGGCCAAAATTATTAAATAAAATTGGAAATAAATGTAAAATTATTAACCCAAATTTAAATACTTTAATGAATACTTCTTTTTCACAAATAAAAAATAAATGGCCAAAAAATTTACCTTATGGGATTATTCATGCTGATTTATTTATTGATAATATCTTTTTTAAGAAAAACAAATTTCACGGATATATAGACTTCTATTTCGCGTGTAATGATTTTTTAATGTACGAAATTGCCATTTGTATAAATGCGTTATGTTTTGATAAAAAAAATAATAAATTTGTATTTAATAAGAAAAAATCAAAAAATCTTATTAAAGGTTATTCAAAAATAAGAAAGCTATCTGATAAAGAAAAAAAATCTCTAAATGTTTTGTGCAAAGGAGCAGCTCTTAGATATCTATTAACAAGAACTTATGATTATTTAAATACTCCAAAAAGTGCAGTTATTAAGATAAAGAATCCAAGGGAGTATATTCAAAAACTTAAAGTGCATAATCAATTTAACAATTTTAAAAATTATTATAATTAGATGATTAAAATTTATACCGATGGTTCTTGTTTAGAAAATCCAGGAAATGGCGGTTGGGCAGCAATAATAATTAATAATGGAAAAAAAACTCAGATTAAAGGAAGTAAAAAAAATACTACAAACAATCAAATGGAGTTACTTGCTCCAATTGAAGCATTAAAAAAAATTCCCAAAGGAAGTAAGATTGAAATTTTTACAGATTCTAAATATGTAAAATCAGGAATAACAGAATGGATACATAATTGGAAAAAAAATGGATGGAAAACTGCAGACAAACAACCAGTTAAAAATAAAGAACTTTGGAAAGAGTTAGATCTTCTGAATAATGAATTTGAAATAAGTTGGAATTGGGTAAAAGCACATTCAACAGATGAATTAAATAATGAAGTGGATTTAATTGCTAGAGAAGCTGCAAATTTATAAAATATTAAGAATATGCAATATTTTTTTGCTCCCCTCATTGTTTTGATTGTATTCATACTAATCATGATGATAGCTTAAAATTCGGCGCACCTGGCAACAGAACGCCCCTAAAAATTTTTTAATTTTATCTTTAAATCCTTATCTTGTATGTAATTTAAATTATATTTTAATGCTAATTCAGCTTTGCACAATTCAATGCCCATGTCAGCAGAATGTTGAAGACTAGATATATATTTGTTTTTTATTAGAGTATTAACAATCTCTATTGCTGTTTTTCCTGAAACTATAGAAATCATATCATTTATAGGTTCGTTACCTAGTTTTTTAAAAATACAATATCCTACTTTTATTAGTTTTTTTTCTCTATCAATGGCAATTAAAAAATATCCTTTTGGATCCATTACCCAGTCTTTAATTTTATGATATTTAGCTCTGATTCTTTTTTTAATTTTTTTATTAATTTTATACCATCTGCCTTGTATAGTTTGATTATTTTTCATAAAGCTTATTTAAATTTTACTTTTAACAAAGTTTTTTACTTCTTCTGTATCATTTTTTAATACTTGAAAATTTTCATTTTTATCAAGCACATGTCGAAGTTCCTCGGGTAATTTTTCATTCTTATTTATTGCATTGTTTATAGCATCTGGAAATTTACATGGGTGTGCAGTTGATAAAACTACACAATCATTAAAAGATAGTTTTTTTGCAGCCCCTACTCCAATCGCTGTATGAGGATCTAATATTATATTATTTTCTTCATGATTTTTTTTAATAATATCTAAAGTTTCTTGTTCATTACAACTTTCAGATAAAAAATCTTTTTGAATAATATCTAAATTTTTCTTTTCAATTTGATAAGAATTTTGTTTAACTTTTTTCATAATATCTACTGTTTTTTCAGTATCAGAATTATTTACATAATAAATTAATCTTTCAAAGTTACTTGCTAATTGAATATCCATACTAGGTGACAATGTTTCTTTAACTTCTTTTGAAATATAATCTCCTTGTGAAATCGCTCTATGCAAAATATCATTTTCGTTTGTTGCAACAATTAGTTTATCAATTGGTAATCCCATTTTCTTTGCAAGATAACCTGCAAAAACATCACCAAAATTTCCTGTTGGAACTGAAAAAGAAATAGTTTCTTTGCCTAATTTAAAATATGAGTAAAAATAATATACTGCTTGAGCAATAATTCTTGCCCAATTTATTGAATTTACCCCTGACATATTTATGGATTTAGAAAACTCTAAATCAGAAAACATTTGTTTTACAATGTTTTGACAATCGTCGAAATTTCCATCTATTGCAATATTGAAAACATTTTTTTCTTCAACAGTAGTCATGATTTTTCTTTGAACAGAAGAAATTCTGTTATTTGGATGTAAAACAAATATATTTAAATTAGATTTTCCTTTAATTGCATCAATGGCTGCTGCACCAGTATCTCCAGAAGTTGCAACAACTATGTTTATTTTTTTGTCGTTTTTACTTAGATAATATTCATATAAATTTCCAATGAATTGCATTGCAACATCTTTAAATGCTAATGTTGGTCCATGAAATAATTCTAATAATTTAATTTCTCCAATGTTCGAGATTTTTACAACCTCTTTTTCTCTAAATGTTGAATATGATTTTTTAATTAATGATGAAAGTTCATCTTTTGAAATAAAATCTGCTGAAAAATGGCTTATTATTTCAGTTGATAATTCATTATAATTTAAATTTTTGAGCTTTAATAATTCTTCCTTGCTATATTTATTTAATGATTTTGGAACATAAAGGCCTCCATCATCGGCAAGACCTTTTAGAAAAACTTCTCCAAAACTGTATTCTTTTTCTTTGCTTCTTGTGCTTATATATTTCATCTAGGGTATCGATAAGTACTCTAGCGGAATTTTTTTGAGGCGCAATCCTTAAATTAAACTGTCGATTAAGAATAATACAAAAATTAAAAATAAATATAAAATTGAATATCCAAAGACTTTTTTTGCTTTATTTAAATCAAATTTATCTTTTTTAAATTTATATAGATCGTAGCAAATATAATTATAATAAAATGTAAGCACTAAAGAACTAACCAGAAAGATTTTTCCAGTAAAACCTATAATATATGGCAATATAATCACGGGCAGCATAAACAATGAATAAACAAATATTTTTTTCTTTGTTTCTTCAATTCCGTTTGTAATTGGAAGCATTGGAATTTTTGCCTTTGAATAATCTTCAGCTTTATAAAGGCTTAAGGCCCAAAAATGAGATGGTGTCCAATAAAATATAATTAAAAAAAATGTTATAGGTTCAATCGTTAAAGAATTTGTTGCAATAGTCCAACCTATAACTGGAGGTAAAGCACCTGATGCTCCACCAATAACAATGTTTTGAGGAGTTTTTCTCTTTAACCAAATTGTGTAAACAAAAAGATAAAAGGAAATAGTTATTAATAATAAAAATGCCGATAAAAGATTTGAAAAATAATAAAGTCCACAAACCGAAATAACAGATAGAGCTATGCCAAATATTAAAGCGTGCTCTCTATTGATTTTTCCAGTTGGTATTGGTCTAAGACAAGTTCTTGTCATTAGTTTATCTAAGTCTGCCTCATACCACATATTAAGTGCTCCAGCCGCACCTGCTCCTATGGTAACAAAGAAAATACTTATCAATGAATCAAATAAAGGAATTGTAGTTTGTGAAGTTAATAATCCTACAGCACATGTAAATATAACCAAAGACATAACCCTTGGTTTCATTAATAATAATAAAGATTTTAAATAAGATGAAGTATTTAAAAATACTGAGCTTTTATTTTTTGAGGTAATAGTATTCAAAATTAATCTACATTCAGGCTAACAAATACAACTAATAAAATTACTCCGATAATAAGAATATGATTACCTAAATCAAATATTCCTACTTTTGAATTTTTCTTATCGATAAATCTTCTGCTTAAAGGAAGGTTATCGTAAGGATTAATTTTTATTTCTGAAGATTGTTCTTCTTTCTCATTTTCAACTTTTACTGAAAATCCAAACCATGTTAAATAAATAAACAATAAGAAAAAAATTAAAAAACCACCTAATATTGTATATCCATCCATAAATAATTATCCTCCCGCTACAAAATAAAAAAGTCTAGTAAAAACAGTATATTCAAATTCGGCAACCATAAGAAATATAAAACATGCAATTGCCGTCATCGGCCACAAAAGAACATTAACCAAAGCATATCTTTCCCAATACAAATGCATAAAAAAAGCCATAATTAATCCTGCTTTTAAAAACATAAAAAATAAAATTAAAGACCATCTTAGCATTCCCTGGAATTGATACCAATCAACCATATATGAAAAAAAACTTAAAACGAATAATAGACCCCATATCCAAAGATATATTCCTATCTTATGTGTTGTTGTTTGTTCTTGTTTTTTTGTTTTTTCCATATTCTAATTTACCATAAATAAAAGAATGCAAAAATAAATACCCATACTAAATCAACAAAGTGCCAATATAACCCTAGGATTTCAATTTCAACATAATCACCTTTCATTGTTGTAAACCAACCTCTTTTACCTTGATCGTAATGACCTGCAAAAGTTTTGTAAGCATAAATGAAAAGAAAAATTACACCTATTGAAACGTGGGTTCCATGAAATCCAGTTATCATAAAGAAAAAAGATCCAAATTGTGGTGCGCCAAAAGGATTTTCCCAAGGTCTTACACCTTCGTGAATTAACTTAGACCATTCAAAAGCTTGCATACCAACGAAAGTAAGTCCACCAATTGCTGTGGCTAATATAAGCCAACCACACATTTTTTTATTTTTTTCATATCCATATTTTACCGCAAGAGCCATAGTTCCACTGCTTGTGATTAAAACGAATGTCATGATAGCAATAAGTAATAAAGGAACATCGACTCCAAATACATTTAATCCAAAAACTTCACTTGGGTTTGGCCAATCAATTAGAGTTGACCCTCTGCCCTTCATGTATGAAATTAAAAAACAACTAAATATAAATGTATCACTTAACAAAAAGATCCACATCATTGCTTTTCCCCAATGAACACCTTTGAACATGGTTTGATCAGAACCAGTGTCTTTCGCCATTCCTTTAAAACCAGGTTTAAATTCGTAGCCTTCTATTTTAATATCAGACATGATTTAGTATTTATGTTTTTTCTACTTTCGTATGCGCCACTTCACTTGGTGGTGTAGTTTGTGTTATAAAATCTTCTTTTGCTCCAGGAACACTATAATCATAAGCCCATCTGTGAACTGTTGGAAGTCTATCTCCCCAGTTACCATGTTCAGGCGGAACTGTTGGCGTTAGCCATTCTAGTGAGCAAGCTTGCCAAGGATTATGTCCTGCAGGTTTCCCTGTTTTTAAAGTTTTAATAATATTGTAAATTAAAATAAACTGTGCAGCACCAACTATAAAAGCTGCTAAGCTTATAAATTCGTTCATTCCAACAGCTGATGTTACGTATGGACTATCATACATTTCAAAATATCTTCTAGGTACTCCAATAAATCCTAAATAGTGCATTGGGAAATAAATTGAATAAGCGCCTAAAAAAGTTAACCAGAAGTGCCATTTACCTAATTTTTCATCTAAAAATCTTCCCGCTACTAAAGGAAACCAGTGGTAAACAGCTCCCATTATTACCATAAGTGGTGCAATACCCATAACCATATGAAAGTGGGCAATAACAAAATAAGTATCTGACAATGGAACATCTACGCTAACATTTCCTAAAAAAATTCCTGTAATTCCACCATTCACAAAAGTTACTATAAACCCCAAACACCACAGCATAACAACATTAAGTCGAATATTTCCTCTCCAAAGCGTAAGGATCCAGTTATAAACTTTCATTGCAGTAGGAACAGCTATTATAAGAGTGGTAGTTGCAAAGAAGAATCCAAACCAAGGATTCATTCCACTAACATACATATGGTGCGCCCAAACAAAAAAGCTTAGTGCACCTATTCCCACTATTGCCCAAACCATCATTCTATATCCAAATATATTTTTTCTAGCGTGAACAGAAATTAAATCTGAAATTATTCCAAATGCAGGCAGTGCAACTATATAAACTTCGGGATGACCGAAGAACCAGAATAAATGTTGAAAAAGAATAGGGCTTCCACCACCATATTCTAAAACTTCTCCTGCTTTTAATATTGTTGGCATGAAAAAGCTTGTTCCAAGAACATTGTCTAAACTCATCATTAATGCACCTACTAATAATGCGGGAAAAGCTAGCATTGCTAAAACTGTAGCTGTGAAAATTCCCCAAACTGTTAGAGGCATTCTCATCAATGTCATACCTCTTGTTCTTGCTTGAAGCACAGTAATTAAATAATTCAAACCACCCATAGTAAATCCAGCTACAAATAAAATTAGAGATATACACATTAACATTATTCCCCATCCTGCTCCTGGAGTTCCTTCTAATATTGCTTGTGGAGGATAAAGCGTCCAACCTGATCCTGTTGGTCCACCTGGAACGAAAAAACTTGCTAATAAAACTGCAACAGCAACAAAAAAACTCCAAAAACTAACCATGTTTAGATACGGAAAAACCATATCTCTTGCTCCAACCATCAGTGGTATTAAATAATTTCCAAAGCCACCGAGAAATAATGCAGTTAAAAAATAAACTACCATTATCATTCCGTGCATAGTAACAAATTGATAATAATGTTCTGCAGTCATAAAAGGAGCTAATCCTGGAAAGCCTAATTGTAAACGCATTAACCAAGAAAGAATTAAACCAATTATTCCAGTAAATGTTGCTAATAGAAAATATTGCACTCCAATAACTTTCGCATCTTGACAAAAAATCCATTTAGTTATGAAACTATGCCCATGATACAAATCTTGATCAGCGACTTCTGCTGGTCTTACGTAGTCTGCATCTGTTGCTATTCCCGATCCTCCTCCAGAAATAGCTTCTGAAGATTGAGCTTGTATTGTTTTATTATCATTAAAATCTTCTGACATTTTTTCCCTTTATATATTTTTTACCATTTAATTTATTTTTTTGCCAATTTTGTTTTTTCGTTTTCTAAAATCTTTTGTTTTGCTATTAAATCTGAAAATGTTTCTTGTTGTTGAAGCCAATTATCATATTCTTGTTTATCTTGTACTTCTACACCACCTCTCATAGCGTAATGCCCAACTCCACAATACTCAGCACACAAAACTTCAAACTCGCCTACTTTGTTAGGTTCAAACCAATAATAAGTTACAATTCCAGGAACTGCATCCATTTTTGCTCTGAACTGAGGAACATACCAGTTGTGAAGTACATCAACTGATCTTAACAAGATTTTAACTGGTCTATTATTTTCTAAATTTATAACATCACTTTGTATCATTACATCATCATTTCCAAATGGGTCATCCAAGTTAATTCCAAAAGGATTGTTATCATTTATATTGACTACTTTTGTTGTTCCTAATTTTCCATCTTCGCCTGGCAACCTATATTGCCATCCCCATTGCCAAGCCATTACATCAATCTCAATTGCATTTTTTGGAACATTAACATACTGATTCCAGATAATTAGTCCTGGAGCTAAAAGAGCAGCTACACCTAATGTTGTTGCCCATGTAAGTATTTTTTCTAATTTTTTATCTTCTGGTTTGTATTCGGCTTTTCTTTCTTTTTTATAAGAGAATTTAAAAACACAGTAAACCATGAAAAGACAAACAGCTATAAAAACTCCTCCTCCAATCCAGAATGTTAAAGTAATGGTGTCATCCATCCCTCCCCAGTTTGAAGCAACATCTGTCCAGTACCATGGTGTAAAAATATGGAACAATACTGATCCAAGAATAACTAAAAAGAATATAATACCTACGTGCATAACAGCTTATATAGAATAAATATCACATAAAAACCTATGACAAAATGTCTTAAGAAACTGTCAAAATATCAAATATAACCTTGTTTATATGCTAGGAAAAATTGAAATTTTAGCTGTTATTCTAATACTGGTTCTATTGTTTTATTTCGTCATTTCTTTAGGTGCTGGAGTTTTCTCAAAAAAGGAAACTAATTCAAGAACAAAAAAATATTTAAAGTCTGTAAATATATTGCTGTCTATAATTGCAGTTGTTGGGGTTATACTAGTTTTATTTTTATAATATTTTTTTAAGAAATTAAAGATTTGCACCAAGCTATAACTGAATCGTTATAAATAAACATAATTGCAAAAAATACTAACCAAACAATAAACAAAAATAACCAGTAAAGAGATAATGCTTGTAGGTTACTTGTCTCTTTAACATAATCTCTCTCTTTCAATTTAAAAATTCTTGAACTTATTTTGCCCCAAAAAAACAAACCACCTAACAAATGCAACCCATGCAATGCTGTAAAAATATAGTAGGAAGAAAAATAATTATTGGTTGAAACAAAATGACCTTCTTTCATTAATTTATACCAAAGTATAATTTGTAAAAATAAAAATAAATAACTTAAAGCTCCTACAATAATTATATTGTTTTTTATTTTATTGGTTAAATTATTCTTTAAATCTTTGCTTATTTTATTAAAAAAATAAGTAACTAAGATTAAAACTAGAGTATTAATCCATAGCAACCTATTTTTCAAAATTAGAGTTGTATCTTGTTCTGGAGGTATCGAATAAAGATAAGCAGTAAAAATTAAACTAAATATCGCAGTACTTATTCCAAATATTATAATCACCGCTGACAATTGATTGGTAACCTCAAAAGTTTTTCCAACATGCTTATTATCAATTAAAGCCTGGCTTTCTTCCCATGGTTTTTCTAAAAGTGTGCCAAATAGTTTCTTTATAATAGAGGTCATGATATTTATATAATTAGTAAATATTATTTTGCAACAATGAATTTAAAAACTTCAATAACAATTATTATAGGTTGTTTGATTATTTTCCTATTTGTTATGCTACCTATATTCTTGTCTATAGAAAAAAAAGAAGATGAATATGTTAAAAAATTCCAAGGATCTTCTTTTTCATTAAATGATGTTAATAATGAAATCATTACAGAAACGTCTTTTGAAGGACCTTTAACTGCAATTTTTTTTGGTTTTACAAATTGTCCAGATGTATGTCCAATGACACTAAATAATTTGGACTTGGCTATAAAAAATTTAGAGCAAGAAAAGAAAGATAAATTTAAAGTTTTTTTTGTTAGCATAGATCCTGAAAGAGATAGTCCTCAAGTTATAAAAAATTATTTAAATTCATTTGAGAATAAAATTTATGGAATTACTGGAGATCCAAAAAAAGTATTTCTTATGTCAAAATCTTGGGGAGTTCTTTCTGAAAAGATTTTCACTGAAGATGGAAACTATTTAATAAATCATAGCTCATCTATTATTTTGTTAAAAGATGGAAAATATCTAAACAGAATTAGTCATCATGCTAACTACGAAGATATTTTTAAAAGTATAAACAAATACTTAAGATAACAAATTAAAACTTATTATTGATATCATAGATATCGCTGCCGTTTCAGACCTTAAAATATTATGATTAATTTTAAGAGGAATTAATTTTTTTTGTTTTAAAATATTTTCTCTTTCTTTAACTGTAAAATCTCCCTCTGGTCCAATTAATATACAAAGTGGATCTGAACTCTTAAAATTAATTTTACTATTATCAGTATTTAGATCTCCAAATATAATATCTATATTTTGATTCAATTTTAAAAATTCATTTAATTTTAAGATTTTTTCTAACTTTGGAATTTTTAATCTATTACTTTGTTCGGATGCTTCTGTAATAATTTTATTTAATCTTTTATCATTTAATTTTCTTACAATTGTTCTTTCTGTTAAAATAGGAATAAATTTTGTAACTCCAAGTTCGGTTGATTTTTGTATCATTAGATTTAAATAATTTAATTTTATAGGAGCAAAAGCCAACCAAATTTCTCTTTCATTGTTGGCAGATCTTAATTTTTTTATTACTAAAAATTCTAAGATTCCTTTTTTAATATCTTTTATTTTTGCCTCCCACTCTCCACTTTCATTAAATAAAGAAAAAGTTTGCCCAATATTTACCCTCATTACTTTAAATAAATAGTGTGATTGAGTTTTATCTAGCTTTGAAATTAAATTAAGTGATAAACTTTCCTTAAAAAATAATCTAATATTACTCATTTAAACAAGTTAATTTATGAAAAATATTAAAGCAATAATATTTGATGCATATGGCACATTATTTGATGTCAATTCAGCTGCTGAAAAATGCAAAGATAAAATTGGAAAAAAGTGGGAAAATTTTTCAAATTACTGGAGAACCACTCAATTGGAGTATACTTGGCTTAGAAATTTAATGGGTAGACATAAAGATTTTTGGCAAATTACCGAAGACAGTTTAGACAAATCAATGAAAGTCTTTGAAATTGATAGCTCAATGAAAATTGACCTTTTAAATTTATATAAAATTTTATCTACATTCCCTGAGGTAAAAGATGCTTTAAACACTCTCAAAGAAAAAAAATATAAACTTGCAATTCTTTCAAATGGCACACCTTCTCTACTTAATGAGTTAGTTAAAAGTAATAATTTAGATAATATTTTTGATGATGTTTTTTCAATTGAGGAAGTTAAAGCTTATAAACCAGATCCAAAAGTCTATAATATTCCAATAAAAAAATATCAAATACAAAAAAATGAAGTTGCTTATTTAAGCGCAAATACTTGGGATGTTTCTGCGGGTGGCAATTATGGATTTAATCCTATTTGGGTAAATCGAAATAATAATATTTTTGATAATCTTGATTTTAAACCAGTTAATGAAATAAAAAATTTAAAAGATATAAACAACCTCTTATAGATTATTGGTAAATTCTATCTTTACTCATCTATATACTATGTTTAATAAAATCCTTGAATCTTTATCATCCTGAGTAATTCCATAATGTTCATCTGTATTGCTAAAAAAAATCATTTGATTTTCTTTTGATTTTACTTCTTTATCCTTAATAACTGTGGCCCCATTACAAGTTGTAAAATTTAATATACAAATTTTTACTTCTTCATCTGGCTTGTTATTTGCATCTGTCCAATCGTGATGCTTTCTATGTTTTATTTTTTTACCCTGATTAGTGTATAAATTAGCTTTTATTCTTAAAAATTTATTAAAATTATTATTTTGCTTAATAAAATACTTTATTGGTTCAAATTTTGTAAAGTAATTACTATTTATTTTTTGATTTTCAACCAATGTATGAGTAAACATAAAATTATTATCATCTTCATATGTCGTAGTTTGTTTTTGAAAAAACCAAGGAAAAGTATTAGAGTAAACTAAATTTTGTAATTCTTTAAAGTAATCTTCTATTAAAAAATTGTCTATTATTTTCATAGATAGGTTTTAATTCTCTTTTATTCCACTTGCAAGCCATTCAAGATTATCATAATGGTACATTTGTAAAATAATGAAAGCTGCAATAATTAATAAAACAGGAGGACCAGAAGTAATAGAGCTAAAAGATATAGTTTTAGAAAAACCAAGTGAAAATGAAGTTACAATTGAGCAAAAAGCAATTGGTTTAAACTACATTGATACCTATCATAGATCTGGCCTTTATCCTTTGAAACTTCCAATAGGATTAGGGCTCGAAGGTGCGGGTATAATTACTGAGGTTGGATCAAATGTTAAAAATTTAAAAGCTGGAGATAAAGTGGCATACGCTTCAATACCATTAGGTGCTTATTCAACACATAGAAATTTTCCTGCAAGTAAACTTGTTAAAATACCTGATGGAGTTGATTTAGAAGTAGCAGCAACTTTAATGACAAAAGGTTTAACAACTTATTATCTTTTGCACCAAACTTATAAAGTTAAATCAGGTGATACTATTTTATTTCATGCAGCAGCAGGTGGTGTGGGACAGATATTTGGCCAATGGGCAAAAAGTCTTGGATGTAATATTATTGGAACTGTTGGATCGGAAGAGAAAATTAATGTTGCAAAAAAATGTGGATACGACCATGTAATAAATTACTCAAAAGAGAATTTTTCAACTAGAGTAAAAGAATTAACTGATGGTAAAGGTGTACCAGTCGTTTACGATGGTGTCGGCAAAGATACACTGGAAGGATCATTAGAATGCTTAAAGACAAAAGGTATGATGGTATCATTTGGAAATGCGTCAGGACCACTGTCAGATATAAATGTACCAAAAATGTTACAACCAAAAGGTTTATTCTTTGTAAGACCTTCTATGCAACAATATTTAAGTACCAAAGAAGAATTAGACGAAGCTGCTTCAACTATGTTTGAAAAAATTAAATCTGAAAAAATTAAAATTGAAATTTTTAAAAAGTATAAATTAGAAGATGTTGTTCAAGCTCATAAAGATTTGGAAGGAAGAAAAATCTTAGGTCCTGCAGTAATTGTTCCCTACTAATCTATTTTAACATCCATATCAGACATATGTAATTTTAAAGCATTTGTTGATATTTGAATTTCCCTAATAAAAAACATAATAGATATTATCATTGATAAACAACAAGAACCAAAAATTATTCTAGCTAGAAAAATCTCATCTAAATAGAGAGCAAAAACTGTTAACATATTAAATAAAAATCCAAATGAAGCAAACATTATGGTCCATCTAATAATTGTAATTCTGCTACTTAAATTTATAAACTGCTTTTTCCACTCGGGCGGGATATGTTTTTCATAAACATGTTCATCATGAAGTTCTCTTATAAGTTTACTTAAAGTATGAAATCTGTTGCTATAAACACTCATAAGCAAAGGGATTGCTGGAAACATTAGTGCTGTTACTGTGTAATCTATATTCATACGAATCAGTTTGATTATGAATCTAGGCTTTGTTATTTACAAGAAAATTAAATGGAAAATCTTAAATTATTTATTCAATTAACTAGATTAGATAAACCTATTGGTTATATGCTATTATTTTGGCCTTGCTTATGGGGTCTGACAATTGCTTATGATTTTGAAAATAATTTTAATACATATGTTTTTTATTTAGTCTTATTTTTTTTTGGCTCAGTTTTAATGAGATCGGCAGGCTGTATAGTAAATGATATTGCTGATAGGAATTATGATAAAAAGGTTTTAAGGACTAAAAATAGACCCATAGCTTCAGGAAAAATTTCAGTCAAACTAGGTTTTTTTTATATATCATTATTATGTTTGCTCGCATTGATAGTTTTATTGCAATTTAATAAATTAACAATAATTTTGGCTTTAGCTTCAATGCCACTAGCTTTTGCATACCCTTATATGAAAAGGTTAACATATTGGCCTCAGCTTTTTTTAGGAATTACATTTAACTATGGTTTACTTTTGGGATGGATATCGATCCAAGAGAGTTTAGATTTAACGCCAATTATCTTTTATATAGGAGCCATATTTTGGACACTAGGATATGACACGATCTATGGATATCAAGATATTAAAGATGATGAAATAATTGGAGTAAAATCAACCTCTATTAAATTTAAAAATAAACCAAAAAAATTTCTTTCATTATGCTATGTGATCACTTTTATTTCTATAATAAGTATTGGAGTGTTAATGAATTATAATAATTATTACTTTTTATTTTTAATTCTTCCTGCTATTCACTTATTTTTTCAAATAAAAGTCTTAAATATCAAAGATCAAAATATCTGTTTAAAAATATTTAAATCAAATAATATGCTTGGTTTAGTAATATTTATAAATTTATTAATAGGAAAATTAATATAAATATGAGCAATTTAGAGATAATAAAAAGACTTTATGCTGACTATACAAAAAAATTTTTACCTAAAATATTATTATCTGTCTTTTTTTCTTTAATTGTTGCAGCTAGTACTGCATCTATTGCTTGGCTTTTAGATCCCGCAATAAAAAAAATTTTTATTGATAAAGATCAAACGCTAATATACGTAATTCCGCTTGCTATTATTTTGGCCTTTTCTCTTAAAGGTGTATCACTTTATTTCGCAAAAACAATTTTAATAAAAGTTGGTCAAGAAATTACAAAAATTATTCAATTAAAAATTATGAAATCATTAATCAAAGCGGATAGTGAAGAGATAGATAAAAAACATTCAGGAAAATTTATTTCCCACTTAACATTTGATGTTGGAATGATTACTAAATTAGTTAGTAACGTGATATTAAATCTCACTAAAGATACTCTTACTCTTATAGGTTTGCTTGGAGTTATGTTTTATCAAAATTGGAGATTGGCTATTTTCGCAATTATAATGATACCTTTGGCTTCAATTGCAGCAAGATCTCTAGGAAAAAGAATAGGAAAAGTGACAGTAGAAGCTGCCGATAGAACTGGTGCATTAACATCTTATCTTCTAGAAATATTTAAAAACCATAAAATAATTAAAATTTTTCAAAAAGAACCTTATGAGTTTAAACGGACAGAACATTTTATTAATGAACTTAAAAATAAGGTAATAAAAATTGAAACGGTACTAGTAAGAGCTTCTCCAATTATGGAAACCTTAACAGGAATAATGATTGCAGGATTGATATTTTATTCAGGAAAACTAATTTTAAGAGAAGAATTAGATATTAATAATTTTTTTTCATTTTTGGCCGCTATGATGTTAGCGTACCAACCAGTTCGATCTTTAGCTACGCTAAATATGGGATTAAACCAAGGTATTCAGTCAGCAAAAAGAGTTTTACCAATAATTGATTTTGAGAACAAAATTAAAGAAAAGGAAAATCCTATAGATTTAAATCTTACAAAAGGAGAAATAAATTTTGAAAATGTAAATTTTAAATACAATATAAAAGAAAAAAAAGTTCTTAACTCTATTAGTTTAAATATTAATGGAGGAGAAATGACTTCTCTTGTTGGTCACAGTGGTGCTGGAAAATCTTCAATACTAAATTTAATTCCTAGATTTTATGATTGTGAAACTGGGGATATTAAAATAGACAACCAGTCAATTTATGACTTAAAAATTGACTCTTTAAGGTCAAGTATTTCTTTAGTTAATCAAGATGTAACTTTGTTTGATGATACAATCAAAAATAATATTAGTTATGCAAAACTTGATGCGAGTGATAGCGATATTTTTGAAGCAGCAAAGCTTTCTTTTTGTGATGAGTTTATAAATAAATTACCTGATAAATTTGACACGTTTATTGGTGAAAATGGATACAGACTGTCTGGGGGAGAAAAACAAAGACTTTCAATTGCAAGAGCAATGTTAAAAAAAAGTAAGATCATCTTGTTAGATGAAGCAACTTCATCTTTAGATGCAGAAACAGAAAATAAAATTCAAGAGGCTATAAATTTGCTAACTAAAGATAGAACAACTTTAGTTATAGCTCATAGACTATCTACTATAATGAACTCAAAAAAAATATATGTTGTAGATGAAGGAAAGATTATTGCTCAAGGAACTCATCAAGAATTATTACAGAAGTCAGAAATTTATAAAAACTTTTATGAAAAACAATTAAGAAAAGATTAATGTTATATATTTATAGACTGGCAATAAATTTAATCTTTTTAATATCACCAATAATAATAATTTATAGAATTTTCAAAAAAAAAGAAGATCCAAAAAGATTTTTTGAAAAAATTGGTAAATTTGACAAAAGCTCAAATAATAATTTGATATGGTTTCATGGATCAAGTGTTGGTGAAATTTTAAGTGTTGTACCTTTAATCGAAAAACTTGAGAAAAAAGATAGAGTAAAAAAAATATTAATTACTTCAAATACATTAAGTTCAGCAAAAATTATAAAAAAATTAAAATTAAAAAAAATCTTTCATCAATTTTTTCCACTAGATGCAAATTTTCTTGTAGAAAAATTTCTTAATCATTGGAAGCCAAAAGCAGTTTTTTTTATCGATTCTGAAATTTGGCCAAACATGGTATTAAGAATAAAAGAAAAAAATATTCCACTTGTTTTGTTAAATGCAAGAATTACAAAAAAATCTTTTCAAAAATGGAACTTTATTAATAATTTTTCTAAAAAAATATTTAATAAATTTGATTTATGTCTGAGTCAAAATAACACCACCAGTAATTATTTAAAAACCTTAGGAGCGAAAAATATTAAAAAAATTGGCAATTTAAAGTTTTCTGAAAGTAGTTCTGATTTAAAAGATAGATCAAATTTTAAAATAAAAAAATCCTTAAGAAAAAAGAAAATTGTTTTTACTGCAATAAGTACACATAAAGGAGAGGAATTAATGTGTGCGAAAGTTCATGCTAATTTAAAAAAAAAATACAAAAATATAATTTCTATTATTATCCCAAGACATATTCATAGAGCGGAAGAAATTAAAGATGAATTAAATTTAATCGGTTTAAATGTTCATTTACATTCTTCAAATAAGCTAATTAAAAATGATACTGATATTTATCTTGTAGATACATTTGGTGAAACAAAATCATTTTTAAAATTGTCTAAAATTGCTTTTATGGGAAAATCTATACACGGTTATGGAGGACAAAACCCAATAGAAGCCGCAAGATTAGGGAATAGAATTGTTCATGGTCCCAATATTGAAAATTTTGTAGAAGTTTATCATTTCCTTAAAAAACACCGAATTTCAACAAAAATTAAGTCATATAAAGAGTTAGAAAAACTAGTTATTAAATTTAAAAGAAAAAAAAATTATTCTAATCAAATTATAAAAAAATTAGCTTATACAGGTAATCAAATTCTATTAAATAATGAAAAAGAAATTAATAAATATATTTAATTTATGAATTTCAAAAAACCAAAATTTTGGGATCATTCAGGCTTATCTTTTTGGTCAATAATATTATACCCTTTTTCTCTTTTATTTTTAGTTACTTCTTTAGTAATTAGACTTTTAAAAACTCAAAAAAAATTTCCTATACCAGTTATTTGTGTAGGAAATATTTATCTGGGAGGAACAGGAAAAACTCCCTTGGCTTTAGAAATATTTAAAATTGTTAAATCTTCTGGAAAAAATCCAGGTTTTATAAAAAAAGGTTATGATTATTTATACGATGAAATTCAAATGCTAGAAAAAATTGGAAAAACTTATTTAAATAAAAATAGAAAGGAAGCTATTAGTGAACTGATTTCTCTTAAACATGATGTTGCAATTTTAGATGATGGATTTCAAGATTTTTCAATTAAAAAAGATTTTTCAATTTTATGCTTTAACTCAAATCAATTGATAGGAAATGGCTTTTTAATTCCATCAGGACCTTTGAGACAGACTCTTCAATCAATTAAACAAGCTGAATGTGTTGTTATTAATGGAACTAAAAATTTAGAATTTGAGGATAAAATTAAAAAAATAAATAAAAATATAAAAATATTTTATTCAAAATATAAAATTAAAAATTTAGATAAATTTAAAAATAAAAAAGTTTTAGCTTTTGCCGGAATTGGAAATCCATCAAACTTTTTTGAATTATTAAAAAAAAACAATATAAATGTTAAGGAAACAATCTCATACCCAGACCATTATAATTATTCTGAAGAAGATTATGGTTTTCTAATTAAAAAAAAAGAACAAGACGTATTGCTTGCTACAACTGAAAAAGACTATTACAGATTAAATGAAAAAATGAAGGAAAGTTTCGATTATGTTGATGTTGATTTGGAAATTGATAATAAAAATGAATTTATAAATTTAATTAATAGCAAATTATGAAAATTATAAAATATTTTTTTGAATTTGTATTTATTTATTTTTTTTTAATAATTTTTAAAATAATTGGATACAAGAATGCTTCAAACTTAGGAGCATTAATTGGAAAAAACATTGGTCCATTATTTCGATCCAACTCTAAAATTCAAAGTAATTTAGAAAATTCTAATATTGGAAGTTCTCAAGAAGATAGAAAATCTATAATAAATAATATGTGGGGTAATTATGGAAGAATACTATCTGAATATGTTTATTTAAAGCAATTTAGAAAAAACAATTTAAATCAATTTATTGAGATTGAAGGTTTAAACTATTTAAATGAAATTAAGAATAATAATAAACGGGTAGTATTTATATCTGGGCATTTTAATAACTTTGAACTAATGGCAATGGAAATAGAAAAAGCAGGAATAAATTTGTGTGCGATTTATAGACCTCTTAATAATCCATTTTTAAATATTATTATGGAAAACATTAGAAAAAACTATATATGCAAAAATCAAATAAAAAAAGGTAAGGGTGGCACTAGAGATTTACTTAATTTATTTAAAAAAAATTTTTCTGCAGCATTAATGATTGATCAAAGAGTAAGCGAGGGTGAAAATATAGACCTATTTAATAATTCTGCAAAAACTACAACCATACCTGCACAATTAGTAAAAAAATATGGTTGCGATATCATTCCCGTTTATATTGAAAGACTTAAAAACTATCATTTTAAATTATATTTTAATAAACCAATAAAATTTGATGATAATTTATCTATTCAAGAAATAACATTGGAGCTCAATAAAATATTAGAAAAAATGATTTTAAAAAATCCAGATCAGTGGATTTGGTCGCATGATCGTTGGAAATAAATCAACTTTCTTTGGTTAATTTTTCTCTTTTTTGCGAAGCCTCAATGTAAGAAAAGTAAGGCTCTTGAAGTTCAACATTCCAATAATTTAAATTATCAAGAAATATTTTCTTTCCAGAAACTGCGCAGATAACATGGTCACCTTCTTCAAGAATCTCAAAATTATTAGGTAAATATTTTATTCTGGCTAATTTATTTTTCATTATATAGAAACATATTTATATATGATTATTTGCGTTATAGGAAGTGGAGGCAGAGAACACGCTATATGTAAAATGATTTCTCTATCTCCTAAAGTAAGTAAATTATATTGCATACCAGGTAATGCAGGGACTCAACAATTAGCTGAAAATATAAATTTAAATATTGATAATTTTGAAAAAATTTTGAAATTTTTAAAGGACTCAAAAGTTGATTTAGTTATAATTGGTCCAGAAAAACCATTGGTTAATGGTATTGTTGATTATCTTGAAAATAATAATATTAAAGTTTTTGGACCTAAAAAAATATCTTCACAATTAGAGGGCTCAAAAACTTTCACAAAAAATATTTGTAAAAAATACAATATACCAACTGCTAATTTTGGTATATTTGAAAAAAAAGAGAATACTTTAAATTTTTTAAAAAATTCAAAATTTCCAATTGTTATTAAAGCAGATGGTTTAGCTGCAGGCAAAGGAGTTTATATATCAAAAAATTTTTCAGAGGCAACAGAAGCAGTTAATGAAATTTTTGATGGAAAATTTGGAAAAGCAGAAAAAATATTAGTAGAAGAATTTTTAAATGGTGAAGAAATGAGCTTCTTTATTATTTGTGACGGTAAAAATTTTAAATTATTTAAAACTGCACAAGATCATAAGAGGGTTAATGAGGGAGATGAGGGGAAAAATACTGGAGGAATGGGTGCTTATAGTCCTTCAGGATTAATAAATAAAAATTTAGAAAACAAAATTATAGAAAAAATAATTTTACCAACTTTAAAAGCAATAGAGGAAATGGGTGAAAAGTATAAAGGATTTCTTTATGCTGGTTTAATGATATTAGATAACGAGCCATTCTTGATTGAATATAATGTAAGAATGGGAGACCCTGAGTGTCAAACGATTTTACCTCTTTTGAAAACTGACTTGATTGATATTTTTAATGCATGCTGTGATCAAAATTTAGAAAATTTAAATATAAAGTGGAGAGAAGAAAAAAGTTTATGTATCGTCTTGTGTTCTAAAGGTTACCCTGAAAATTTTATAAACAATGTTAAGATAGATAATTTAAATAATTTAGAATTAAGTAGTAATGATTTTATTTTTCACGCAGGAACAAAAGAAGAAAAAAATGAAATATTATCAAATGGAGGAAGAGTTTTAAACTTCGTTTCTCTCTCAAGTTCATTTAAAGTTT
Source organism: uncultured Pelagibacteraceae bacterium (assembly GCA_902604265.1). Classification (GTDB taxonomy): domain Bacteria; phylum Pseudomonadota; class Alphaproteobacteria; order Pelagibacterales; family Pelagibacteraceae; genus Pelagibacter. The sequence goes on from CACKXX010000003.1 coordinate 42,887, forward strand.
CTAGAAAAAGAGCAATAAAACTAATAAATCAATTGAACTGGAAAAATGGTTTTTTTAGAAAAGATATTGGTTTTAGAATAATAGATAAATGAGAATTATAGGCGGATCTTTCAAGGGTATTAAAATTTTTGAAGCTTTTGACAAAAATACTAGACCTCTTAGAGATTTAGTTAAAGAATCTATTTTGAATATCCTTGAATATTCAAAAGATTCAAAAATAAATTTTAATAATTCATTAATTCTTGATTTGTTTTCGGGGACTGGTTCTTTTGGTTTGGAGTGTATTTCCAGAGGCGCTGCAAAAGTTTATTTTTTTGAAAATTACAATCAATCAATAGAAATTTTAAATAAAAACATAAAAAAATTAAAATGTGAAAATAAAGCAAGTGTTTTTAATCAAAATGCGTTTAATTTTTTTGAAAATAAAGAATTAAAGAATAAAAAATTAGACTTAATCTTCTTAGATCCACCTTATAAAGAGGAAAATATAAAAGTAATTTTAGAAAATATAGCTAAATTAAAATTATTAAAAAAAAGCGGTTTAATTGTATTGCATCGTCATAAAAAAACAAAAGATGATTTTGGAAAAAATTATACTATTAATAGATCTGCTAAATACGGAATTTCAAAAATAATATTTTTAAAATTAATTAATTAATATATTTTTAGTTTCTTTTTTTACTAACTCAACAGATGGTTGATCAAATGGATTTACTTTTAAAGCTCTGCCAAGCAAAATTGTTTCCAATATAAAGAAGCAAAATAATTCTCCGAGAACTTCTTCATTTCTTTTCTTTATTTCAAAAGATCTGAAAGGTAATTTTTTTCTATAAAAAACTTTTTCAGTTGCGTTTTTTTGAGCGTTAATAATTTTTGAGAAAGATTTATTCCTAAGATAATTTTGACTCACATTTAACCATTTATTATTTATTTTGTCAGACTTTAAGTCTAAAGCTTTAAAAAAAGTAAAAAAATTATTTTTTGGCCCATCTAAATACAGTTGTAACATGCTATGATTATCTGCTGGCATAGAAGATATAATCGGTAGAATACCTTTGGACTTTTTCCCTAAACTTTCTGCAACTAGTTGTTGATACCATTTAAATAAATTTTCTGAATTTTTGTCGTAGTTCAAAATTATTGAATTGAATTTTTTTTCTTTTACAAACTTTAAGATTGCACTAACATTTTTAATTAATTCATTTAAAAAATTATTATTATTTATTAAATAATTAAATCTTTTAAATTTTCTTTCATTTAAACCCATAACTTCAGCGGGCAACATTCCTACTTCAGATAAAACTGAATATCGTCCACCAATATAATTTTTATGTTCTATAATTTCAGCTTTTAAAATATAAGCAAGATTGCTTAGATAACTTTTTTTATTTTCTGTAATAAAGATATTTTTATTATCTTTGATTAACAAGTTTGAGTTAGCAATTGTTTCAAGAGTATTGCCAGATTTTGATATAATTATATTTGTTGCTTTTATTTTTTTTTCTTTATCTTTTATTTTTGAATTTAAATTATTAATAAATATAAATTTTTTTTTTACCTTATGATTTAAAAATTGATAAATAGTTTCAGCGCCTAAGGTTGACCCTCCCATTCCAATTAATCTAAAATTTTTATCTTTACTAATTTTTTGAATTTGTTTTTTTGAATAACTGTATTTGTAACTATTTTTTAAAGATTCTAGTAGTTTAATTTTTTTAAACCATATTTCTTTTTTAAAATTTTTTATTTTTTTAATTTTTTTAATATTAAAATTCTTAAATTTAATATTATAGGTTAGCATATTTAATTGCTTATTTTTTCAATTATCGATTCTTCTAAATTATTATTTTTTTGTTCATTGGAAGTAGAATTTGTTTTATTTTTTTTTAGAAGAATTTCTATATCTCCAGCTTCATTATTTTCTGTGTAAGAATTTTCTTCACTAATTGGTACTGGTAATTCATTGTAATCTGGGGGCTTTGTTAGGGGATTTTTTTTTTCAATTAAAAATTCATCACTAGTATCTGACCTTTTTTTGCCTTGTAAAGCATCTTTGGCACCAGTACATCCACTCAAAATTATCAGGGTAATTAAAAATAATAAAAAATTTTTAGTTTTCATGATTTCTTTTATAGATCAATAATTCAGCAAAAATAAGACAAATAATTCCAAAAGATATAAATATATCAGCAACATTAAAAATAAACCAATGAAAATTTTTAAAACTAATATCTATAAAGTCCAGAACTGCAGAATAATAAATTCGGTCAAATAGATTACCTAAAGACCCTCCTAATACAATTAAGAAAAAATATGCCCTTATATCTTTTAACTTTATAATCAAATATACAATTAATAAATTAATAAAAATTATAAAAATAGTTATTAGATTATATATTTCAGATTGATCAAATGAAAGTAGACCAAAAGCTATACCACTGTTCCAGACCAAAACTAAATTTATGTAAGAGTTAATATTTATATTTACATTTCCAAAATTTTCTAGAATAGATAAAATGTAAAGTTTTGAAATTCTATCTGCTAAAAAAATAAAAAAAACTGTTACAAAGTATAAGATAATTTTTTTTGAAAAAAATTTATTCATAAATTATTTAAATTATAAATTTCCATGTCTGTCACATTTATCTTTAAATATTTTCCAACAAACGCTACATTTTTTTCCTTCAGCTTTGTTTGTCTCAACAATAACTTCTTCCTCATCGTTTTTTTTAATTTTATCTACATCTGCTCCTGATGTAATGCATAGCTCAGAAAAATCAGTTCCTTTAGATAATTTAATTAGTTTATCATTTAAATGTATTTTTAAATTTGCCTCTAAACTTGAACCAATTTCTTTAGATGCTCTTTTTAACTCTATACTAATATTACATTTATCTCTTATTTTAATAAGCTCTGTCCATTTAATATTTAAATTAGGATTATTCCAGTTTGATGGGATTACTGGAAATTTTTCTAGATGAATGCTTCCTTTTTCTTGAATTCTCAAAAGTGAATAAATTTCTTCAGTAGTAAATGATAACACTGGTGCAAACCATTTTAATAATATTTCAAGAACGATATTTAAAAACGCTATAGTTGAAATTCTTTTTTTACTCTCTAGAGAATCACAATATAAAATATCTTTTCTTATATCAAAATAAAAAGCTGATAAATCAGATGTACAAAAATTTATTATTTCCTTATAGATAGTATGAAAATTATATTTTTCAAAATTTTTTTCAAATAAAATGTTAAGATTATAAATTTTATGCAACATATACTGTTCTAACTCTGGAAAATTATTTATATTAATTTTTTCAAGATCAACTTTTTCAAATTTGTCATTTAAATTTCCAAGGATATATCTAAAAGTGTTTCTAATTTTTCTGTAAGATTCTGCATGCTGTTCTAAAATTGAATAATCTATTCTTAAATCCTCAGCATAATCAGAAGCCGCAACCCAAATCCTTAGAATATCAGCTCCATACTTTTTTAAAATATCTTCTGGTGCAATAATATTCCCAAGAGATTTTGACATTTTTAAACCTTTTCCATCTACAACAAATCCGTGGGACAATATAGATTCAAACGGAGCCCTACCTCTCGTTCCACAAGACTCTAATAATGATGAATGAAACCATCCTCTGTGTTGATCTGAACCCTCAAGATACATGGAGGCAGGCCATTTTAAATCTTCTCTTTTTTCAAGAACATAAGCATGAGTAGAGCCACTATCAAACCAAACCTCAACAATATCAGTCATTTTTTCATAATCCTCAATTTTATATTTTTTGCCTAAAAATCTTTGAGCATCTCCTTCAAACCAACAGTCGGCTCCCTCTTTCTCAAATATATTTGCAATATTTTCAGTAACTTCTTCATCGACTAAAACTTCATTTGATTTTTTTGACATAAAAACTGGAATAGGAACTCCCCACACTCGTTGTCTTGAAACACACCAATCAGGTCTTAGTTCAATCATCGACCTTAGTCTTTCTTTTCCTTTATTTGGATAAAAATTAGTTTCATCAATAGATTTTAAAGCTTTCTTTCTCAATCCATGACTTTCCATCGAAATAAACCATTGAGGTGTAGCTCTATGAACCAAGGGTGCTTTTGAACGCCAAGAATGAGGATAGGAATGAATTAATTCCCCGCTAGATAATAAATTTTTTTGTTCTTTTAGTTTTTCTATAACTACTTTGTTAGCCTTAAAAATATGTATACCTTCAAAAGTTGGAACATGTTTTGTGTATTTTCCATCATCATCTACAGTTTCTTCTGCTTTTATATTATTTTTTAAACACAAATTAAAATCATCAGGACCATGACTAGGTGCACAGTGGACGATTCCCGACCCTTGTTCTGTCGTAACAAAATTTGCACTTAACATTGGAATATCATAATCAAATCCAATTTTTGAAAATGGATGAGTACAGATTGTTCCTTGAAATTCTTTTCCTGAAAAGTTTAAAACTTTTGTAAACTTTTTGATATTACAATCCTCTATTAAAGATTTTAACAAATCTTCTGCTACTACTATTTGTTTATCTTTAAAATCTGATTGATCTTCTATTTTAATAATTACATATTTTAAATTTTCATTGTAAGCCAAAGCTCTATTGGCAGGAATGGTCCATGGAGTTGTTGTCCAAATTATAATTTGGGTATTCAAAAGTTTCTCATTTTTTGATTTTTTAATATTAAATGCTGCATAAATTGTATCAGACTTATGATCCATGTATTCAACTTCTGCATCTGCCAATGCTGTCTTTTCTACAGTGGACCAAAGAACAGGTTTATATCCTCGATAAAGACTTCCTTCTTTTAAAAATTTACCAAGCTCTCTAACTATCTGGGCTTCGGCATCAAAGCTCATTGTAGAATAATAATTTTCCCAGTCACCTACTACCCCAAGTCTTTTAAATTGCTTTTTATGTACCTCGATCCATTCCTTTGCAAAATCTCTACATTCTTTTCTAAATTCGTTTATTGGAACTTCGTTTTTATTCTTTTTATTTTTTTTATATTGTTCCTCAATTTTCCACTCAATCGGTAAACCATGACAATCCCAACCTGGCACATAAACAGAATCTTCTCCTTTCATTTGATGAAACTTTACTATTACATCTTTAAGGATTTTATTAAGTGCTGTTCCCATGTGTATGTCTCCATTGGCATATGGGGGACCATCATGAAGAATAAATTTTTTTTTTCCTTTACTAGTTGATCGTAACTTTTTATATAAATCAATTTTATCCCAGTAATCAATTATTCCAGGTTCTTTATTTTGTAAATTTGCTTTCATTGAAAAAGCAGTTTTGGGTAGATTGATATTGCTTTTGCTCATTATTTTAGTTTAATTTTTTTTTTGCTTTTCTGATGTCTAAATTAATTTGTTTTTTTAATTGGTTTATATTTTTAAATCTCTTTTCTTTTCTTATAAAGTCTATGAACTCAATAGTTAAGCTCTTATTATAAAGATTCCTTGAAAAATTAAATATATGAACCTCTAAAAGTATTTCTTTTTGATTAAAAGTTGGCCTATAACCTAAATTTGCAATTCCTTTAAGTAATTTTTTATTTTTATTTATTAAAATATTTACTGCATATACTCCAGGTTTTGCAATTACATAATCATTTAATTTAATATTGCATGTTGGGAATCCAATTTTTCGACCCATTTTTCTTCCTACAATTACCTTTCCATTTATAGACCAGTTTCTATTTAAATATCTATTAACAATATTAATTTTTCCATTAGATATTAATTTTCTAATCAATGTTGATGAAATAATTTTAGTTTTTTTCTTTAGTGGCCTGGGATTAATTATTTTAAAATTATATTTTTTTTCAAAAAATTTTAATTTATTTACATTTCCTTCTCTTTTATTGCCAAACCTAAAGTTATTACTAACAAATATATATTTTGGCCTTAGTTTCTTGGATAAAATATTATCTATAAATTTTATGTAATTAATTTTGGAAAATTTTTTATCGAATTTTTTAATTACAACAAAATCTATTTTAAATTTTTCAAAGGAATTTATTTTTTGATTTAGATTAGAAATTTTAAAGTTTTTTAATTTTTTATTAAAAAACATTTTGGGTATAGGATCAAAAGTTAATACACCAATTTTTATTTTATATTTTTTTTTAAATTTTTTTGCAAAATTAAATAGCTTTTGATGCCCAATATGCAAACCATCAAAATTGCCAATTAATAAAATTGAATTTTTATGATTTTTGGAAATAGAAAAATTTTTATATAACTTCAATTTTTTTACCATTTTAATTTTGATTGTGTGTAATCAACTTTAGTGTTGTATTTTTTCATAATTTTTTCAAAATTTTCACTTTCTACTTCTTGTCTATGAATTCCATTTGTAATTAATAAGCTTGAAAAATTTTGATTATTTGCTCCTTTAATG
>CACKXX010000004.1 GCA_902604265.1 uncultured Pelagibacteraceae bacterium
GGAGGAGTAGTTGGTTGTTCTATACTTTACCATCTTTCGAAATTTGGTTTAAAAGATTGCATATTAATAGAAAGAAATGAACTTACGTCAGGCTCCTCTTGGCATGCCGCTGGAAATGTTCATGTAATCTCTAATGATCCAAACATTTCTAGAATGATGGCTTACACAATTGGTCTTTACAAAGAAATTGAGAAAGAGTCAGGACATTCGTGTGGATTTAAACCTAGTGGAGGATTTTACTTAGCTTCCAATGATGTTTGGGCAGAATATCTTAAGAGAGAAAGATCAAAAGCGAGATATATGGGTTTAGATCAGGAATTTATTTCCCTTGAGGAAGTAAAAAGGAAAAATCCATTAATTGATCCATCTAGATACTTATTGGCATTATGGGATCCAATAGATGGAGAAGTTGATCCTTCAGGAGTAACTTATGCTTTTGCTAAAGCCGCTAAAGTTCATGGAGGAAAATATTATACTCATACAGTTGTTAAAGATACAAAACAAAAAGAAGACGGATCATGGAATGTTGTTACAGACAAAGGAAATATTAATGCTGAGATTGTAATTAATGCTGGAGGATTATGGGCAAGAGAAGTTGGTAATCTGGCTGGATTAAATTTACCAGTACAGCCTATGGAACATCACTATTTAATTACAGAAGCGATTCCGGAAATTGAAGCATTGGGAGATCAAAGAATTCCAATAGGCACAGATTTTGAAGGAAATATTTATTTTAGACAAGAAGGGAAAGGAATGTTGCTTGGTACATATGAGCAAAAGTCTACTCCTTGGAAAGTAGAAGGAACTCCAATGAATTTTGGACACGAACTTTTAGAACCAAAATTAGACAATATTCAAGATAGATTAGCTATTGGATTTGAAAGAATGCCTGCTTTAGAAAAAGCAGGAATAAAAAATATTGTAAATGGACCATTTACATTTGGCCCTGACGGAAGTCCTTTAATTGGTCCTGTTCCAGGGATGAAAAATTATTGGGTAGCAGTAGGTGTTATGGCAGGGTTTTGTCAAGGAGGAGGAGTCGGAAAATGTATAGCTGAATGGATTATAGATGGTGAACCTTCAATCGATGTTTGGGCAATGGATGTTGCAAGATTTGGAGACTATGCATCTCCACAATATGGAACGATTAAATCTTCAGAAAATTACGAAAGAAGATTTATTATGACTTTTCCAAATGAAACTTTACCTAAAGGTAGAAAACAAAAAACAACAGCCTTATACGATCGATTTGTTGATCAAGGAGCTGTAATGGGAGATTCTTTTGGCTTAGAAAATGTTTTGTGGTTTGCTAACAACAAAGAAGATGCTTATGAAGAGCCAACAATTAAAAGATCAAGATCTCATAATTATGTTTCAAAAGAAGTCATAAATGTAAGAGAAAATGTAGGTATAACTGAAGTAGCCAACTTTTCAAAACATGAATTCAAAGGTCCTGACGCTAGAAAATTTTTAGATCATATAATGGCTGGCAAATTACCAAAACCTGGTAGAATTTCTTTAACACCAATGCTTACATATAGAGGAAAACTTTATGGCGATTTAACAGTTGCATGCTTTGATGAAAATGAATTTATGGTTTTTGGATCAGGAGCAGCTCAAGAAATGCATAGAAGATGGTTTGAAAGTCATTTAGGAAAATTTAATTTAAAATACAAAAATAGATCTGATGAATTTCATGGCCTTAGTATTGCGGGTCCGAAATCTAGAGATCTTTTACAAAAAGTTGTTAGAGAAAATGTTTCTAATGAGAGTTTTAAATTTAGAGATTCTAGAAAAATGTTTGTTGCAGGAGTTCCGGCTATTATTAATAGAATATCTTTTACAGGAGAACTCGGATATGAAATTTATGTAGCACCTCATTTCCAACTTAAGTTATATGAAGAATTAACAAAAGCAGGTGAAGAATTTAATATAAAACCTTTTGGTGGAAGAGCTTTAATGTCTATGAGATTAGAAAAAAACTGGGGAGCTTGGACTCTTGATTATCGTCCAGATTTTACAGCTAAAGAAACTGGATTAGATGTTTTTATCAATTGGAATAAAGATTTTATTGGAAAAGATAGCGCTCAAAAGGATGAAAGCAAAAATAAATTAGTACCATTGATAGTAGAAACAAATGACATTGATGTGACTTATAATGAAGCTGTATTAAAAGGCGATAAAAGCATTGGATATATAACCTCAGGAGGTTTTGCGCATTTTGTAAATAAAAGTGTTGCATTTTCTTATTTAAATCAAAATGAATTAAAATCGGAAAAAGGCATTCAAGTTGAAATAAATGGAGACTTTTTTAATTGTTCAATAATTAAAGAGCCACTTTATGATCCTACTGGTCAGAAAATGAGGAGCTAATGGCCCAAAAAGATGTAGGAAACAAAGTACCAATCTATAAATTAAAAAAGACCGACGAAGTCATGAAATACTATGACGAATGGGGCGAAGGCAATAAATATGATAAGGATATGGTTGAATGGAATTATACTGGTCCCAAAGAAACTTCAGAAGTATTTATTAAATATCAAAAAAATAAAGATGCTAAAATTTATGATGCTGGATGCGGCACAGGGTTAGTTGGTGTTGAATTAAAAAAACATGGATTTTCGAATTTCTATGGAGCAGATCTATCTCAAAAATTATTAGATTTAGTTCCGACAGGTCTATATAAAAAACTAAACAAAGTAGACTTAAACAAAACTATACAGGAAGAAGATAATTATTATGATGCCACAATGTGTGTTGGAACTTTCACATTTGGTCATGTAAAACCACCTGCATTAGATGAATTCATAAGAATTACAAAAAACAAAGGGCTTATTTGTTTTACAATTAACGAAGGAATCCATGAGGAGTATGGGTTTGATAAAAAAATAGACCAGCTTAATAAAGATAATAAATGGAAAGAAATAGAATTTTTCAAATCAAATTATATAGCAAGTAAAGACGTAAATGCATGGTTAGGTCTTTACGAGGTCATAAAATAATGTCTGAAATTTACAATATTGTTGATAAAAAAAAATTAGATATAGTTAAAAAACCAATTAGTAAAGCACATGGCCTTCCTAACGAATGTTACACAAGTAGAGAGTATACATTAATTGAAAGAAAAAAACTTTTTGAGGATAAGTGGGTTGCAGTAGGTATAGCGAGTTCAATACCTAATATTGGTGATATAAAACCTTTTGATCTTTTAGGAATTCCTTTGTTATTAGTCAGAAATAAAAAGGGTAAAATTAAAGTATTTCATAATATTTGTAGCCATAGAGGATCTAAACTTGTTACAGAGTTATGTAAAAATAAAAATATTATAAGATGTCCTTATCATTCATGGGCATACAATTTAGATGGTAATCTAATAGCTACTCCTCATATTGGTGGAATGAATAAACATAAAAGCCCAGGATTTAAAAATTCTAAAAGTAATCTGAAAGAAATCAGTTCATACATATGGCTAGATTTAATTATGATAAATATTAATGGTAACGAGATACCTTTTGATAAATATATTAAACCACTAGATGATAGATGGTCTAAATTTTGGCCTACAAAAGATAGAAAATTAATAAAACATTCAAATGATTTTGGGTATTTTAAACTGGAAGCAAAATGTAATTGGAAATTTGCAATTGAAAATTATTGTGAAAGTTATCATTTGCCATGGGTTCATCCTGGACTAAACTCTTATTCAAAAATTGAAGATCATTACCACATCCAAGGTTTACCCAATCGATTTGCTGGACAAGGTACAGTTGTTTATAATCCAAGACTTAAAGGTAAAAATAAATTACCGTGCTTTCCTAACTGGCCAAAAAATAAAGAACATATTGCCGAGTATGTGGCATTATTCCCAAATGTAATGCTAGGAATACATAAAGATCATTATTATGCTTATTGGCTAGAGCCAATTAACCATGAACTTACTATAGAACATATGGAATTATACTATGTAGGTGAAGAAGCTGCTAATTCAAAAAAATTTAAATCATTAAGAAAACAAAATCATAAATTATGGAAAGATATTCAAATGGAAGATGTTGATATAATTCAAAGAATGCAAATTGGAAGAAATTCTCCAGTATATAATGGTGGAAATTTTTCTCCAATTATGGATAATCCCACTCACCATTTTCACAAATGGGTAGCTACAAACTTGATATAAAATTATGTACAGACCTTTACCAAAAGAACTAACAATAAAAACCTCTCCAATCGAAGGATTAGGTCTATTTACAAATGAAGATATTAAAGCCAATACTTTTATTGGCGTTACTCATATTAGAGATGAACAATTTGAAAATAAATATATTAGAACACCTTTGGGAGGGTTTTATAATCATTCAAATGATCCAACAGTGATGAGAATGGTTTCTAATATGTTACCAAAATTAAATTTTGGTGATCCAATTGATACAAAAGTTAAAGCAAAAAAGTTTGATGAAAACGATACTAATAGAGAAAATATGTATTATAATTTAAGTGAAAAACCTGATGCAAAATATATGTTTATGGTATCTATTAAAGATATAAAAGCTGGTGAAGAACTCACTGCTAATTACAATCTGTATACGTATCCAAAAACTGGGGTTGGAATACAGATGATTTAATTTAATGAAACTCAATAGAAAAATTAACCCAAATATAAAATCTAATCAGAATTTCATTACAAAAAAAAGATTAAAAGAAGATGAAATAGATTTTCAAAAATTAAGATCTTACAGACTTGATAGAGTTAAGAAAGAATTGGAAAAAAATAATTTAGAAGCATGTATTTTATTTGATCCTGTAAATATTAGATATGCTTTAGATAGTGTAAACATGAGTATTTACAATATGCATAATCTTACGCGCTATTGCTTTATTCCAGTAAGTGGCCCTACAATATTATATGAATATTTTAACTGCGAAGTATTATCTAAACATTTAAATTTAATTGATGAAATAAGACCTGCAATAACTTGGGATTATTTTAGCAATGGTGATCAAGCAAGTATACAATTAAAAAAATGGGTTAATGAGATTAAAGATTTATCCAAAGCTTATTTTAAAAGTAAAAAAGTAGCAATTGATGTTTTAAATGGCCCAGCAGTTGCTGAATTAAATAAAGAAGGGATTAAAGTTTCAGATGCCAAATATATACTTGAACAAGCTAGAGTTATTAAATCATCAGAGGAATTAAAATGTATGAAAGCAGCTATAGAAGTTGCAGAAATTGGTGTTAGTAAAATGCGTAATGAATTAAAAGCTGGTATGACTGAAGATGAGCTATGGTCAATTTTACATAAAACTAATATTGAACATGGTGGAGAGTGGATTGAATGTAGAATTTTATCATCTGGCCAAAGAACAAACCCTTGGATGCAAGAAAGTAGTAATAAAATTATTCAAAAGGGTGAAATAGTTTCATTTGATACTGATATGGTTGGACCTTATGGATATTGCGCTGATATATCTAGAACTTTTGTTGAAGGACATAAGTTTAACGAAGAACAAAAGAAATTATATAAAATGGCTGTCGAACATATAGATCATAATTATAGATTAATTAGGCAAGGAGTTTCATTTAAAGAATTCACAGAAAAATCGTGGAAACTTCCTAAGGAATATTATGGAAACAGATATTCTTGTATGCTTCATGGAATAGGACTTTGTGATGAATGGCCACAAATTAAATATCCAACAGATGGTGGTCAACGCGAAGGTTGTTTTGAGGAAAATATGACAATTACATTGGAAACTTATATAGGAAAAGTAGGAGGTAAAGAGGGAGTTAAGCTTGAACAGCAATATTTAGTTGGAAAAAATAATCTTGAACTTATGTCCCATCATCCTTTAGAAAAGATATAAAAAAAAGAAATATGACTTATAAATGGGATAATAAAAAACCTACAGCTCAAATGTTAGGAAGATGGCAACCATTTCATGATGGTCATTATGCATTATTTGAAGAAATAATAAAAAAAACTGGCCAGGTTTGTATTCAAATTAGAGACGTTCAAGGTGTGGATGATAATCCTTTTGACTTTGAAACAGTAAAGAAAAAAATAGAAGAAAAATTAAATCCTAAATATGAAGGTAGATTTAAAATTATTTTAGTGCCAAATATAACTAATATTTGTTACGGGAGAGGTGTTGGATATAAAATAGAAGAAATAGTTATGCCAGAAGAAATACAAAAAATTTCAGCCACAAAAATTAGAGCTAAAATGCGAAAAGATGGAGAATTGAAGTGAATGAAAGACTTAAGTCGATAGTAGATTTAGAAAAATATCCAATTTACGACTTAAATTCTCAAAAAATTAAAAATTTAATTAAAAGATGCAAAGAAGAACTGGACCAATTTAGTTGTTCAACTATTCCTAATTTCATTTTACAAAAATCATTAGAGATAATGAATTCAGAATTAGAAAAACAGTTAGATGAAGTTTATATGTCTAAAGAAAGTATAAATCCTTATCTGTATGCTGAAGATGATAAAAAGTTACCAAAAGATCATCCAAAAAGAACTTTTATGGATAGATACAATGGTTATTTAAATTCAGATTGTTTTCCTAAAAATTCAGAGATGAAATATCTTTATGAAACAGATGAGCTTTTAAAATTTGTATCAGCATGTTTAGGAGTGTCACCTATTTATAGATGGGCTGACCCTTTAGCTTGTCACGCTTATAATGTTATGGAACCAGAAGGAATTCTTCCTTGGCATTTTGATAGCTGTGAATTTACTTTAAGTTTAATGATACAAAAACCAGAAAAAGGCGGTGTATTTGAATATTGTCCAAATATAAGAAAACCTGGTAATGAAAATTTTGATGAAGTCAAAAAAGTTTTAAACGGTGACAGAAAAAGAGTTAAACAATTAAAATTAGAACCAGGCGATCTTCAAATATTTAAAGGACGATTTACTTTACACAGAGTTACAAAAATAGAAGGTCAAAAACCAAGATACATGTGTATTCCTGCCTATGTGCTAGATCCTTGGAGAGTAAATACTCCAGAACATTCAAAAGCAATTTATGGTAAAGTATTACCAATACATTTAGAAAGAAATGTAGCTAGATCAGACGGTTTAGCAGATTAAATGATTAAAAAAATTGCTGTAATCGGATGTGGTGTTATTGGAAAAGGTTGGATTATTAGATTTTTGGCTCATAATAAACATGTTATTGCTTACGATCCAGACAAAAATCTAGAAAAAGAAATAGTTAAAGAGATAAAAATAACGTGGCCAAATGTTAAAAAATTGTTCAATAGAAAAAAACTTTTCTTAAAGAATTTTAAATTTGTTACTTCAATTCAAGATGCAATTAAAGATGCTGATTTTATTCAAGAATGTGCACCAGAGAATTATAAATTAAAAACTAAGCTTATGAAAAATATTGGTACATATGCCAAATCTAATTCAATAATTTCATCTAGTTCATCAGGCTTATTACCCACTATAATTTATTCAAAATGTAAAAATCCTTCACGTTCAATAATCGCTCATCCATTTAATCCTGTTTACATGATACCTGGCGTTGAAATTGTTCCAGGAAAAAAAACAAGCAAAAAATATTTAAATAAAGCAAATAAATTTTATAAATCTATCTCAATGAAACCAATCATGGTTAAAAAAGAGTTGCCAGGCTATCTATCTGATAGATTGCAAGAAGCTTTGTGGAGAGAAGCTCTACATATTGTAAACGAAGGGTATGCATCAACAAAAGATATAGATAGAGCAGTTGAAGATGGGCCAGGCTTAAGATGGTCATTAATGGGTACCTTTTTAACATTTCATTTGGCAGGTGGAAAAGCAGGTATGAAACATATGCTAGAACAATTTGGACCTGCGTTAAAATTACCATGGACTAAACTTAAAGCTCCTAAACTTTCAAAAAAACTTTCTATGAGAGTTATTAATGGTACTAGACAACAAGCAAAAGGTAAATCTGTTCAAAAATTATCTAACATTAGAGATGAATATTTAGTTAAACTTCAAAAGCTTAGAAAAAAATATGAAGACAAAATTAGAAAATGAATGTAATAAAAAATTATGAGTGTACTGGTTAAAAATTTAGGGAACGGTGTTAAAAATATAATTATTAATGATAAAAAAACATACAACTCATTGTCTTTTGCAACTTTAAAATCTCTTTTAAATACTTTTAAAAAACTTGATAAAGATAACGGGACCAAAGTAATAATTTTAGAAGGTGCTGGAAAAGGTTTTAGCGCTGGTCATAATTTGAAAGAAGTAAAAAATTTAAAGAAAAGATCCAAATATCTTAAATTATTTAATCTTTGTTCTAAATTAATGATACAAATAGTCGAAGGACGAAAACCAGTTATAGCAAAAGTTCATGGAGCAGCATATGCAGCTGGATGTCAACTAGCAACAAGTTGTGATTTAGCTTATAGCACCTCTGATGCAACATTTGCTACACCAGGAGTTAATATTGGTTTATTTTGTAGCACACCAATGGTTGCTGTAAGTAGAAAAATAAGCAGAAAAAGAATGATGAAAATGCTTTTAACAGGTGAACCTATTAACGCGAAATACGCAAAGGAAATAGGATTAATTAATGATTATTTTTCAAAATCAAATATTAATACAGAAGTTTTAAAGGTCGCAAAAACAATTGCATCTAAATCAAACTTAACAATAAAAATTGGTAAACAAGCATTTTACAAACAATTAGAAATGCCATTGAGAAAAGCTTATGCATATACAAGTAGAATGATGACTTTAAATATGATGTCCATTGACGCTCATGAGGGCATATCTGCATTTTTAAATAAACGAAAACCTAAATGGAAAAATAAATGAGTGAAAATCAAATTAAAGAAATTCTTCAAAATTCTAAAACGATAGCAATGATTGGAGTAAGTTCAGAAAAAAAAGGAGAGGATCCTAAAAACTTAAAGAGAAAACCAGCCAATGTTGTCATGAAGTATATGCAAGATTTTGGTTACAAAGTAATACCTGTAAATCCATTTGCTAAAGGTGAAGTCATAAATGGGGAAACAGTTGTCGAAAATTTAGATACTATTTCTGAAAAAATAGATATAGTTGATGTATTTCGACCATCAAAAGAAACTCCAGGTTTTGCTAAAGAAGCTGTAAAAATTGGAGCTAAAACCCTTTGGCTACAGTATGGAATTCAAAATGAAGAAGCTAAAAAAATTTCTGAAAAAGCAAATATAAAATACATAGAGAATAAATGTATTAAACAAGAATACCAAAAATTATTTCAAAAATCTAATCCAGTATTTCCAGTATTAAAAAAATAGTGAAAAAAATTTTATTTTTCATTTTTTTGTTTCAGACATCTGTAGTAGCCCAGAGTCTTGAAAAAGCATATTTTGCAGGAGGTTGTTTTTGGTGTATGGAAGAATCTTTTGAAAAATTTAAGGGAGTTTCTGAAGTTATTTCAGGATATTCTGGTGGTTCTACTGAAAATCCAACTTATGAAGAAGTTACTTACTCTAATACTGGGCATTTCGAAACTATAGAAATAATTTATGATAAGAACATAACAACCTATAATAAAATATTAGATCATTTTTGGATAAATATTGATCCTTTTGATGCAATAGGTCAGTTTTGTGATAAGGGATATAGTTACAGATCTGTTGCTTTTTTTAAAAATGATGAACAAAGAAAATTAATAAATAAAAGTAAGAGAAAAATTGAGCAAAAATTTAACAAAAAAGTAGTAACTTACGTAATAAAATTTGATAAATTTTATAAAGCTGAAAATTATCATCAAGATTATTATAGAAAAAAATTTTTAAATTATCTTAGATATAAGAAAGCTTGCGGAAGAGAGAAAAAATTGAATAGTATATGGAATAAATGAAAAAAATTTTTTTAGTTTACGGGCATTACAATGAGAATTCATTTAACGCAGCAATAAGAGATACTTTTATTCGAACATCAAAAGAAAAAGGAAATGAAGTAGACTGTGTTGATTTATACAAAGAAAAATTTAATCCTGTGTTTGCTGGCGAAAAACCAGATCAAGTTGTAATTGATCACCAAAAAAGAATAGAGAAATCAGATGTTATTGTTTTAATCGCACCGATATGGAATTTTAGAATGCCAGCCATTGTAGAAGGTTGGATTGATAAAGTTTTAGCACCACCTTGGGCATTTAAATTTAAAAAA
Organism: uncultured Pelagibacteraceae bacterium; assembly: GCA_902604265.1. Classification (GTDB taxonomy): domain Bacteria; phylum Pseudomonadota; class Alphaproteobacteria; order Pelagibacterales; family Pelagibacteraceae; genus Pelagibacter. Next base: position 10,166 of record CACKXX010000004.1, read on the forward strand.
TTATTCGGTAATTATGGTTACCCAATTGGAAATTTAAAAGGAAAAAAAGCAATTGTTTTTTGTACGTACGGATCTCCACAATTTGCAATTAGAACTTTTTTTTTAAATATGCCTACAAAAAGATTAAGAAGAGGCGTATTTAACATATGTGGGATAACAGATGTGATTTATAGAAGATATTTTGCGGTACCATTTGTCTCAGAAAAAAAAAGAAAAAAATTTTTAGAAGATGTTAAAAGTACAGCATTAAATTTATGAAAAAATATTTCAAATATTTTCTGTATGGTCTAATTTACTTAATACTGATTTTTGTTTTTGCTATTATGTTTATCGTAACAGCTCCAGCCGATGTAATTAAACCTAATAATGGGATTGAGCCATATCAAGTAGTAAAAATTCAGCTAAGAAGCCTAAAAAATAACGACGATCCTTTTATAAACGCTGGAATAGAACAAACGTGGGAATTTGCTCATCCAAATAATAAAAAATTTACTGGACCTTTAGAGAGGTTTAAAACTTTATTGAGCAGCGACTCATACAAGATGCTTTTAAATCATATTGATCATAATATTGTTGAAGTAAAAACAACAGATTCTCAAGCTTCTTATGAGGTAACTATCTTAGGCGAAGAGAAAAACTACTATAAATTTAGGTGGATGGTAGAGAAATATAATTTAGATGGACCACTCAAAGATTGCTGGTTAACAACTGGAGTTTCCCAGCCAGTGTCTTTAGGTTCGTCAATATAAGTCAGATTTTTGTTTAAGTAGTAAAAAAAATTTAGTAGGAATCGCTTTTATGAAATCTAAAACTAAAGTTGTTGTTGTTGGTGGTGGAGTTGTAGGGGTAAGTGCACTCTATCATTTAGCAAAAAAAGGTTGGTCAGATGTAGTTTTGGTTGAAAGAAAAGAATTAACTTCAGGTTCAACTTGGCATGCAGCAGGTTTACTTCCATTATTTAATATGAGCTATTCAGTTGGTCAACTTCATAAATATGCTGTTGATTTGTATAAAACATTAGAAGAAGAAACTGGAAAAAATGTAGGTTTCAGTGTTGTATCTAATATTAGACTCGCAAGCACAAAAGATAGAATGGACGAGTATCATCAATATGCAGGTGTAGCTCAAACTATCGGGGTAAATGTAAAATTTTTAACGCCAGATCAAGTCAAAGAAATTTGGCCTTTATGCAATACTTCAGATTTAGTTGGAGCTATTCAACATCCTGAGGATGGTTATATTCAACCAGCAGATTTAACACAGGCCTTAGCAACTGGAGCAAGAAATAGAGGAGCAGAAATTTATAGAAATACTAATGTTGTAGGAATTAAACAAACTAAAAATGGCTGGGTTGTCGAAACTGATAAAGGATCAATTGAATGTGAACATGTTATTTCTTGTTCAGGAAATTTTGCAAGACAAACTGGTAAAATGGTTGGATTAGACATTCCAGTTATACCTGTTGAACATCAATATATTGTAACAGAACCTCACCCAGAAATATTAAAAAGAAAAAAACAAGGTTTACCAGAAATGGGAGTATTGAGAGACAGTGATAGTCGATGGTATATGAGAGAAGAAGCAGGAGGTTTTATATTAGGACCATACGAAGATGGTGCACCATGTTGTTATGTTGATGGCCCTTCAAAAGACTCTGAATATGAATTATTTCAAGAAGATTTGGAAAGATTAGAGCCACACATAGAAGGAGCATATCACAGAGTTCCAGCATTTGCTGAAGTAGGGGTTAAAAAAGTTTATAATGGCGCAATATGTTATACTCCAGATGGAAATCCAATTGTTGGACCAGCATGGGGTTTAAAAAACTTTTGGATTAATGAAGGTCATAGTTTTGGAATAACTGCAGCAGGTGGAGCAGGATGGCAATTAGCGGAATGGATTATAGATGGAGAGCCAACTGTAGATATGCTTGGAGTAGAACCAAGAAGATATGGAGACTATTGTTCAAAATCTTATTTAAAAGAAAAAAATGAAGAAGCTTACAGAAACGTATTTATTATTCATTATCCAGATGAAGAAAGAGGTGCAGCTAGACCTTTAAGAACTGCACCATGTTACGATAGAATGAAAAAACTTGGTGCTGTTTTTGGACAAAAATTTGGCTGGGAAAGACCTAACTTTTTTGCAATAGATGGAATGGAACAAAAAGATGACTGGTCTTTTAGAAGATCTAAATGGTTTAAAGCTGTAGAAAAAGAATGCAAAAACGTAAAAGAAAACGTTGGTTTATTGGATATGTCAGCTTTTGCAAAATGTAGAATAAAAGGACCAAAAGCAGAAGAATTTTTAGATTATTTGGTTGCTAATAAACTTCCTAAAAAAGTTGGAAGAATTAATTTATGCCATGCTTTAAATACAAAAGGTGGCGTTCATTCAGAATTTACAATTATGAAAGAAGCAGATGATAGTTTTTACCTTGTCTCAGCTGGAGCTTTTCAAAGATTAGATCATGACTGGATACTTAAATGGATGCCTAAAGATGGAAGCGTTCAATTTGAAAATTTAACAAATAGCGTTGGTGTTTTAGTTGTTTCAGGGCCAAAAGCTAGAGAATTAATGACTAGAGTTTCAAAAGATGATTTTTCAAATGAAAACTTTAAATGGTTAAGTGCAAAAAATGTAGATATTGGTCATGCGACAGTTAACGCTATGAGAGTTAACTTTGTAGGAGAATTAGGTTGGGAATTACATCATCCAATCGAATATCAAAATCATATTTTTGATAAACTCATGGAAGCTGGTAAGGATTTAGGACTAAAGCCCTATGGGATTAGAGCAATGAACAGTTTAAGAGTTGAAAAATCATATAAATTAGTTGGTACAGAGCTTTCGATTGAGTATTCTCCATACGAATCAGGTTTAGATAGATTTATACATCCAAACAAAGGAAATTTTATAGGTTTGGAAGCTTTAAATAAATGGAGAGAAAAAGGTTTTAATAATAAACTTGTAACTCTTGAAGTTCACAATGTAACAGATGCAGATGTACTTGGAAACAATCCTATTTATGAGAATGGAAAAGTTGTTGGAAGAGCCACAGGTGGAGATTTTGGGTTTAGATTAAAAAAGTCAATTGCTTTAGGAATGGTAAAACCCGAGATTGCGACAACAGGCCAAAAATTGAAAATTGATATTCTTGGAAAAATGTATGATGCTACAATCTTAGATGAAAGCCCATACGATCCAAATAATGATTTATTAAGAGCTTAATGAAAATTTTAGTCGCAGTTAAAAGAGTTATTGATTACAACGTACAAGTAAGAGTTAAGGAAGATGGATCAGGTGTAGTTACAGACAACGTGAAGATGTCAACTAATCCTCCAGATGATAATGCAATTGAAGAAGCAGTTAAAATTAAAGAATCTGGCAAAGCTAAAGAAGTTGTTGCAGTTACAATTGGTGAAGATAAAGCTCAAGAAACAGTTAGAAAAGCATTAGCAGTAGGAGCTGATAAAGGAATACATGTAAAGGTAGATGGAATAATTGAACCATTAGCAGTATCAAAAATTTTAAAAAAAATTGTAGAAAAAGAAAAACCTGATTTAGTTTTTATGGGAAAACAAGCAATTGATGATGATTGCAATCAAACTGGCCAAATGTTAGCTGCGCTACTTAATTGGCCCCAAGCGACTTTCGCATCAAAAATAGAAGTTAAAGATAAATCTTTAGAAGTTACAAGAGAAGTAGATGAAGGATTAGAGACTATTGAAATAAATATTCCATCAATTGTAACATGTGATTTAAGATTAAACGAACCAAGATATGCCTCATTACCAAATATAATGAAAGCTAAGAAAAAACCTTTAGAACAAATTAATGCGTCAGACTTAGGAATTGATATAAAACCAAGAATAGAACAAATTAAAGTTGAAGAGCCACCAAAAAGAAAAGCTGGAATTAAAGTTTCCAGTGTTGAAGAACTTGTTCAAAAATTAAAAAATGAGGCAAAAGTAATATAATGTCAGCACTACTTATAGCAGAACATAATAATAAAGAGGTTAAACCATTTACTTTAAATGCAATTACTGCGGCATCACAAATTGATCAAGATTTACATGTTTTAGTGATTGGACACTCATGTGAAGCAGTAGTGAAGTCTATTTCTGAAGTTCCTAATGTAAAAAAAGTAATTCAAGTTGATGATGCAATATATGAAAATTATTTAGCTGAAAATTTTACATCAGCCGTAATTAAGAATTCTGAGAACTACTCTCATATTGTTTGTTCAGCTAACACATTCGGTAAAAATTTAATGCCAAGAATAGCAGCTCTATTAGATACTTCTCAAGTGAGCGATATTATTAAAGTAATTTCAAATGATACTTTTTTAAGACCAATTTATGCGGGAAACGCATTTGCAACGGTAAAAAGTACAGATACAAAAAAATGTATAACTATTAGACCAACATCTTTCGATCCATCCCCAACAAGTGGTGGATCTGCAGAAATTATAAAAGCCGAAAAAGCTGAAGTTTCAAATTTAACTAAATTTATTAAAAGAGAAGAAGTTAAATCTGATAGACCTGAACTAGGAACTGCAAGAGTTGTAATTTCTGGAGGAAGAGGAATGGGAAGTGGGGATAATTTTAAATTAATTACAGCTATAGCAGACAAATTAAACGCAGCAATTGGGGCTTCTAGGGCAGCTGTAGACGCAGGATATATTACAAATGATCATCAAGTAGGACAGACAGGTAAAGTAGTTGTTCCTGATTTATATATTGCTGTTGGAATTTCTGGAGCTATTCAGCACCTTGCTGGGATGAAGGAAAGTAAAATTATAGTTGCTATTAACAAAGATGGTGAAGCACCAATTTTTAGTGTTGCTGATTATGGATTAGAGGCTGATTTATTTGAAGCTCTTCCACAACTTTTGGAAGAATTGAACAAATTAAACACTATACAAAAATAACAAATACTGTAAAAAAATAATATTATGTCCAGAGAAGTGATGGAATACGATGTAGTAATCGTAGGTGGCGGACCATCAGGACTTTCAACTGCTATTAAAATAAAGCAGTTAAATCCAGATATTAATGTCTGCCTTTTAGAAAAAGCATCTGAAATTGGTGCACATATATTATCAGGTAATGTTTTTGAAACACGCGCATTAGATGAACTATTACCAAAGTGGAAAGAATTAAATGCTCCAATTAAAACTAAAGTTACTAATGAAAAATTTCTTTTTTTAGGAAAAACAAAATCTTTAAGTTGGCCTACTTGGCTGCTGCCAAAAGTACAACATAATAAAAATAATTACATAATAAGTCTTGCAAACTTGTGTAGATGGTTGGCAGAACAAGCAGAAAATTTAGGAGTAGAAATTTTTCCAGGGTTTCCAGCAAGTGAAATTTTATATCATGAAGATGGATCGGTCAAAGGTGTTGCTACCCAAGATATGGGTGTAGATAAAAATGGAAATAAAAAAGATAGCTATGAACCTGGAATGGAATTACATGCAAAAGTAACAGTTTTTGCTGAAGGATGTAGAGGACATCTTGGTAAACAATTAATAAAAAATTTTAATTTAGATAGCGGAAAGAGTCCCCAGCAATACGGTATTGGTTTTAAAGAAATTTGGGAGATTGATGAAAAAAAACACGAAGAAGGAATGGTTATGCATACTGTAGGATGGCCACTAGATAATAAAACGTACGGTGGAAGTTTCATATATCATGCTGAAAATAAACAAATTTTTTTAGGATATGTAATAGGATTAGATTATAAAAATCCATATCTTTCTCCTTTTGATGAATTTCAAAGATTTAAAACTCATCCATCAATTAAAAAATATTTAGATGGTGGAAAAAGAATTTCTTATGGAGCTAGAGCACTAATTGAAGGGGGTCTTCAAAGTTTACCTAAAATGTATATGCCAGGCGCTTTATTAGTAGGTTGTGACGCAGGTACTTTAAATATGCCAAAAATTAAGGGCTCGCATACCGCAATGAAGAGTGGAATGATTGCTGCGGAAACAATTATTGAACATTTGAAAGATAATAAAAACTTATCAATTTATGAAGAAAAATTTAGAAATAGTTGGATATATAAAGAGTTGTACGAAGCGAGAAATGTTAAACCAAGTTTTAGTTGGGGATTAATTTTAGGGATAATATTTACTGGTATTGATCAAATATTATTTAGGGGAAGATTACCATTTACACTTAAACATAAACATGCAGATCATGAAACTTTAAAGCCAGCTAAGGAAATGAAGAAAATTGATTATTCAAAACCTGATAATGTAATTACATTTGATAAAACAAGTTCTGTTTATTTAACAGGAACTAATCATACAGATAACCAGCCGGTACATTTACAGTTAAAAAACCCTGAATTACCAATAAATTATACTCTAGAAAAGTTTGATGAACCCGCTCAAAGATATTGTCCAGTTGGAGTATATGAGGTTCAAAATGAAAACAATATAAGTAAATTTGTTATCAATTCTCAAAACTGCATTCATTGTAAAACTTGTGATATAAAAGAGCCTTCACAAAATATAACCTGGGTTACACCAGAAGGCGGTGGAGGACCTAAATATGGAAATATGTAATCTAAGAAAGATCTATTGCATATTTTTTTAATTTTTCGATTGGAACAAGCTTAAGTGTATTTTCGTGAGTTTTTTTTAAGTAAATAGAACAACCTTTTCCTGCATCAATAGCTCTTGCAACCCAGCTAGCACAAACACACCAGTTATCTCCATCTTTCAATCCAGGGAAACCAAATTCTGGATGAGGTGTGATTAAATCATTACCTGATGATTTACACCATTCTAAAAAATCATTATTAACTTTTACACATACAGTATGTAGTCCATGGTCATTTTCATCAGTATTACAACAACCATCTCTAAACCATCCTGTTAGTGGATCCTTAGAACATTCTTCTAAATCTTCTCCCAAAACATTCTTTTGTTTTTTAACTTCCATAGACATCGTAAATATCATCATCTATAACTGCATTAAATGATATTGATCTTCTTTCTTCGTTAGAGTCTTTAAAAGGAAAGACTGTATGCATTAAGTAGTTAGGAAAAAAATAGAAATCTCCTACTTCAGGTACAATAGTATATGTTGATTGACACAAAAACATTCTAGAACCATGAATAAGCTGTAAGTTTCCACCTCTATATTCTCTATTTTGTTTTAATTGTTTATGTTTTCCAAAATTTTTAGGAAGTTTTAAAAAACCTGCACCGGAAATATGACCTCCGTGCCAGTGTGTTGGGTTATATTCATTTTTAAACTGTCTAACTATCCAAGATGATTTTAAAGAAAATTTAGAAATTTTCTTTCCTGTTTCAGATTCAATCCATTTATTTGTACATGTTGATAAAAAATTTAACCAACCACTTTCTAATACAATTTTTTTTTCCAATAAAAATTCTTGAGTTACATCTCCTACTAATTGTTCACCATAATTTAATTTTTTGGTTTTATTTTCATCTTTTACGATATCGTCTACATATTTATTTAGTTTATCTACAACATCCTGTGGAATTTTAATTTTGAAAACAGATGGACCAAATCTTCTAATTATTTGATAATTATGTTTACTCATAATTTATATCTTTGTCGGATTTTCTTGTCCTTTATAAACTTTTTCTGGATCAAATTTTTTTTCTTTCTCCTCAAAATTCATTTCAATTTGTCTAGCATTATCAATTTTCCCTAGAGGCACAGATCTGTAAAAACAAGAGCGATATCCTACATGGCAACTTGCACCATCACCTATATCAACAGAAAGCCATACCGAATCTTGATCATCATCAATTCTTAATTGTTTAACTTTTTGCACAAATCCACTAGTTTTACCTTTGTGCCAAATTTGTTTTCTTGATCTGCTCCAATAATGTGCTTCTTTAGTTTCTATAGTCAGCTTCAAAGCTTCCACATTCATATAACCATGCATTAAAATTTCCTTAGTTTTACAGCATGTTGTGATTACAGGAATAAGTCCATCATTATCAAATTTAGGGGATAACAAGCTTCCTTCCTCTATATCAGCGACATTTTCTCTCTTTTTAAACATATAATATCCGTTTATCTAACATATTAGAGAATATATTAAATATTTTAAAATTAACTAATTATATATATAAAAGCACGTCATGAAATTAGTAAAAAATGAAAATGAAGAAATAAACCAAAATATTTCAGATAAAGAAGCAGAAGAAGCATTTAAAAAAATTTTGCAATGGATAGGTGAAGACCCAACAAGAGAGGGTCTTTTAGAAACTCCTAAGAGAGTTGTAAAGGCGTTTAAAGAATACTTTAAAGGTTACAAAGAAGATCCTAAAATATTTTTAGACAAAACATTTGGTGATGTGAATGGTTATGACGATATGGTAGTTCAAAAAAATATTTCCGTTCAAAGTCATTGTGAGCATCACATGGCCCCAATTATTGGAGTGGCTCATGTAGCATACATTCCTAAAGATAGAGTTGTTGGTTTAAGTAAGTTAGCAAGAGTTGTTGAAGTATTTTCTAAAAGACTTCAAACTCAAGAAAGACTTACAATGCAGATAGCAGAAACGTTAATGGAGTCATTAGATGCAAAAGGAGTTGCCGTAAGTATAGATTCAACTCACCAGTGTATGACTATGAGAGGAATTAAAAAAGAACAAGCCACAACAGTCACAAACTATTACTTAGGTCAGTTTAAAGAGGATTTAAGTTATCAAAATAGATATTTGAGATTTATTGCAAAATAATATTTATTAGCATTTATGTCTGATAATTTTAAAGCCTTGGTTATAAACCAAGAGGGAGAAAATTTTATTCGTGAGGTAAAAAAATTAAATAAAAGTTTTTTAAAACATGGAGATGTTTTAGTTAAAGTTGAATATTCAGGATTAAATTTTAAAGACGCATTGATATTAAAAAATGGTGCGAGATTAGTTAAAGAGTTTCCACATATACCCGGAATAGATTTTTCGGGTACAGTTGAAGAAAGTCAAAATGATAAATTTAAAGTAGGTGACGAAATTATATTAACAGGCTGGAGAGTTGGAGAAATTTTTTATGGTGGATATTCTCAATATGCAAAAGTAAATGGAGATTTCTTAGTAAAAAAACCAAAAGACTTATCTTCAAAACAAGCAATGATATTAGGTACTGCTGGACTTACAGCTTTATCATGTTCTTTCACAACAAAAACTGCTAGAGAAGAACTTTTACTTGGTGAAAAAGTTGAAAATGTAATTGTAACTGGTGCTTCAGGTGGAGTTGGAAGTATAGCTGTAATGATTTTAAATAAACTAGGATGTAATGTAACTGCTGTTACTGGGAAAGAAAGTAATAAAGAATATTTAAAATCAATAGGTGCAAAAAACATTATAAATACAAGCGAATTAATGAAAGAACCAAGACCTTTAGATAAAGGTTTGTGGGATGGAGCTGTTGATACTGTAGGTGGACAAGTGTTAGCAAATGTATTGGCTCAAACTAAAGAAACTGGAATTGTTGCTGCATGCGGAAATGCAGCTGATATAAAATTAAATACAACTGTAATGCCATTTATTATAAGAGGAGTTAAACTTTGGGGAATTAACTCTGTAAACACATCTATAAAAAGAAGAGAATTTTTATGGAATGAGGCAGCTAAATTAATTAATTTTGATTTACTAAATCAATCAATTAAAGAAATTAGTTTAGAAGGTCTTTTAGATGTTTATCAAAAGATGCTTAAAGGTGAAACATCTGGAAGATATATTGTTGACTTAAATAAATAATGGATTGGGATAAACTAAAAATATTTCATGCTGTAGCCGAAGCTGGAAGTTTTACAAGTGCAACTGTCAACTTAAACTTAAGCCAGTCAGCTATAAGTAGACAAATACAATCTTTAGAAGACGATCTTAAGGTAAAATTATTTGAAAGGCACGCTAGAGGATTAACGTTAACTGAAAATGGAGAATATGTTTATAAAACTGCCCATGAAGTAATTAGTAAGCTTAAAGAGGTTGAAACTTCATTAGGAGATCAAAAGGATAAACCCTCTGGAAAAATCACAATTACGACAGTTAGAAGTTTCGGAACTCATTGGCTTACTCCTAGAATTCAAGAATTTATGAAATTAAACCCCGAAATAGAGGTAGAGTTAATTTTTGATGATAAAGAACTGGATTTAAGTACTAGGCAAGCTGATATAGGTATTTTTATGAGAAGGCCTAAGCAATTAAATTACATTCAAAGAAAGTTAATTGATATTAACTATCATATTTATGGATCTAACAAATATTTAGAAAAATATGAAATGCCAAAGACATTAAATGACTTAAATAAGCATAAATTCATATCTTTCGGTAAAGGAGCACCTTCACCAGTTTACAATCCTGATTGGGCCTTAAAAGTAGGCATGAAAGATAATGGTAAAAGGAAGCCTATTATGAAAGTGAATAGCGTTATGGGGCTTCTTTTAGCTGTTGAAAGTGGAGTGGGGTTAGCAGCTTTACCTGATTATTTAGTATTTCAATCAAGAAATCTTATTAAAGTATTACCTAAAGTTGAAGGTCCAATTACAGAAGCACATTTTGTATACCCTCAATCTTTAAGAAATGTAGCCAGAGTTCAGGCATTTAGAAACTTCCTATATAGTAAAATCTCTGAGTGGGAGTTTTAGTACAACCTGCGACAATCAGTGCGATTGATAATTGTTATCATTGATAATAGTTCTCATTTTCAATAATATATAAATAAAAGTGCGGAGAAAAGGGTAGTAATGAAGAAAATATCAATTTTAAGTTTAATTCTTTCATTGTTTATATCAACTTTTGCGATCGCAAATGAGGTAAATATTTTCAATGCAAGACATTATAAAGCTGATGCTGAACTTTACAATAAGTTTACAGCAGCGACTGGAATCAAGGTAAATTTAATTAACGGCAAATCAGGGGCTTTAGAAAAAAGAATGATTGAAGAAGGCGCTGATTCAGCGGCAGACCTTTACATCACAGCAGATGCTGGAAGATGTGGTGCTTTTCAAGCAAAGGGTATGACGCAAAGCGGTTTAACTTCACCAACAATTAAATCATCTGTTCCAAATAATTTTAGAACATCACACTGGGTGGGAGTAGCTAAAAGAGCAAGAATAATTTATTACTCACCAGAAAGAGTTACCGGTGCTGAATTATCTGGAATGTCTTATGAAGGTTTAGCTGATCCAAAATGGAAAGGTAGATTAGTAATAAGAAAATCTAGCAACATTTATAACAAATCTCTTGTAGCTTCATTAATCGCAAATAATGGAAAAAAAGCTACAGCAGAATGGGCAAAGGGAGTTGTTGCAAACATGGCAAGACCTTCTGAAGGAAATGATAGAGCTCAAATTATGGCTGTAGCTGCTGGAGAAGCAGACATAGCTGTAGCTAATACATATTATTTAGCTCTTATGCTTTCTGGAAACAAAGGTGCAGAGCAACAAGAAGCTGCAAAAAAAGTTAAAGCATTTTTTTCCAAATCAAGACGGAAGAGGAACGCATATGAATATTAGTTGTGCTGCTCTAGTAAAAGGTGCTCCAAATAAAGCAAATGCTATTGCTCTTGTTGATTACTTATTGTCACCTTCAGCTCAAGAACACTTTACTAATAATACTTTTGAGTTTCCAATGATAGCTGGTGTTTCGCCAAGCCCATTAGTAGTAAACAATTTGGGATTAGATTTTAAACAAGATCTAAAAACAAAAGTTTCTACTTATGGAAAAAATCAAGCTGCTGCATTAGAAGTAATGACAGCTGCCGGATGGAAATAAATGATAAAAAAAGAATTTATTTCTGATTTCGATTATAATAACTCAGCCGAGGCATGTAATCCATGTTCTGAGGAGTGTAAAAAAATCGAAAAAAGAATAAATGAAAGAAAATTATCAGAGATTAATGACAAGGAGGTTCCGCACATCTTACAGTTATTTAATTTTTAATAATTTCTTACAATTAGTGTCCATGTTGATTGGGTCTCATTGCAATCTCTCCTTCCTCATGGACACTAAATCTTTATTAGGAAATTAATTTTCTCTTATAAGGCGGATTATAATATGAAATTTAATTTTTTGGTATTTAAGCTCTTTGAGCATTTCACTGATCGTTGCAATCCCAATATTAACTGTTTTTACAAGTTTTTTTCAGGATACATCAAATTATTTTGAAATTCTCAAACAAACTTTTTTTTTCGAATATATATTTAATTCTTTAATTCTTTTGATTGGAGTTATATTTTTGACATTTATTTTAGGTGTAGGGTCAGCATATGTGGTTTCGTTTTACCAATTTCCTGGAGCTAATTTTTTTAAATGGGCTTTAATACTATCTTTCGCAGTACCTCCTTATATCTATGCTTATTCCTTATTCGCTTTTTTTGAAAATTATGGAACTGCTTTTACAATTTTAAAATATCTATTTGGTGATGGAGATTATAATAAATATATACCAAAATTTAGTGGAATGTTTGGGTTGATATTATCGATCTCTTTCTCACTTTACGCATATGTATATATACTTGCTAGATCATCATTTTTATACCAATCACAAAATCTAATAGAACTAGGTAAAAATCTTGGTTTTTCAAAGTTTAAATCTTTTTATTCAATAATATTACCTGCTGCGCGCCCTGCTATAGTTGCTGGTTTGTCATTAGTGGCAATGGAAACATTGGCCGAGTTTGGAGCAGTAGACTTTTTTTCTGTAAATACTTTAACAACAGGTATTTATAATGCTTGGATAACTTTTGATGATTTAGCATTTGCAAACCGAATATCTTTTTTTCTATTGTTATTTATCTTTATATTATTTTTAACAGAAAACTTATCTAGAAAAAAAGCTAGATATCATTTGGAAGCGAAAGGTGGATTTAAAAAAAAGGAAAAAATTAAACTTTGTGGACCAAAATCTTTTTTTGCATTCATTTTTTGTTTCACTTTATTTTTTTTAAGTTTTTTATTTCCATTGAGTCAAATGTTATATTGGACAATTAAATTCCCAGAAAATTTAGTTGGAATACAAATAACTGATCTTTTATTAAATACTTTATATTTAGTTTCTTTATCAAGCTTAGTTTTATTATTTTTTGCTTTAATATCTAATTATGGAAATAGAGTTTCAAATAAAAAAATTTTAAATGCATTATCTACTTTTTCTATTTCTGGTTATGCAATACCAGGAGTAATTCTTGCCATTGCATTTATAACTTTTGTTGCATGGTTTGATGAAAATTTGATTAAGGCATTAGGATTTTTATCAATAAAAAAAATATTTATTGGTTCTATTTTAGGTTTAGTGATAGTTTATTTTGTAAGATTTTATTCATTGGCTTTTAATGGAATAAAATCGGGATATGAAAAAATGAATATCGCGGTTGATGAAAGCGCCTATCTTCTTGGATACTCTAAAACAAAAACTTTTTTAAATATTCATATTCCTTATTTAAGGAATTCACTTTTATTTGTTATCATATTAATTTCATTAGAAATAATAAGAGAATTGCCAATTACATTAATTTTGAGACCTTTTAATTTTGAGACTTTTGCAACCACAGCATATATTTCTGCATCTGAGGATTTATTAGAAGCAGCTGCAGTTCCTTCGTTATGCCTAATAATTATTGCAAGTTTCTTTATTTTACTTACGTCCAAATATATTTTAAGAGATAATGATGAATAAAAATTTTTTAGAAATTAAAAATGTTAGTTTTAGTGCTGGTGGAAAAACTAAAGTAAAAAATGTTTCTTTTAATATTGAAAATAAGGGAGATATAATTTGTCTTTTGGGACCATCTGGTGTAGGCAAAACTACAATTCTTAGAACAATCGCTGGACTAGAAAAAGTTAAAACTGGATCAATCAAGCTTAAAGATAAAATTTTATCTTCTGCGAAAGATCATATTGAACCAGAAAATCGAAATATATCTCTATCATTTCAGGAAAATAGTTTATTCCCACATTATACTGTTGAAAAAAATATAGATCTAGGAGCTCAGGCAAAAAAGTTAAATGGAAAAAAGAAAATTAACCCAAAAAAAATAATTAAATTATTAAATATTGAAAAAATATTAAGCAAATATCCTCACCAAATAAGCGCAGGAGAGGCGCAAAGAGCAGCTCTTGCAAGATCATTAGTTACCCAACCTGATCTGCTGTTGTTAGATGAGCCATTATCTAACGTTGATCAAAGTTTTAAAGAAGAAATACAAGTTCAACTAAAAAAACTTTTACACGATTTAAAAATAACAACCATAATAGTTACTCATGACTCCTATGAAGCTTTTTATCTCGGATCAAAATGTGGAGTAATTTTAAATGATCAACTAAAACAATATGATGACCCTTACAATGTTTATCATTTTCCAAATTCAGTTGAGGTAGTAAAATTTTTGAATAGAGGAATATTAATTCCTGCAAAAGTAACTGGAGAAAATAGCTTAGAGAATGAAGATCTAGGAACTATAAAAGGTAATTTTATTAAACATTATCCAAAAGGTTCAGATGTAAAATTATTATTACAACCAGAAGACCTTGAGCACGACGATAAAAGTAATTTAAAGTTAGAAGTTGTTGATAGAAAGTTTAGGGGAACAAATTTTATCTATACTCTTAAAACAACAACAAATCATTTAATTCCAGTTTTAGTTCATTCGCATCATATTCATCAACACGAAGTTGATGAAAAATTTGGAATTAAAAGGCCAATTTACATTGATCATATAGTTTGTTTTTAATAAAACAAAATAAATGTTTTCAAAAAAACAATTATTAACTAGAGGCATGTTGGATGTTGCTCCCCACATGCTGTCAGTAATTCCATTTGGAATTATTTGCGGAGCAATTGGTATTGAGCTCGGCTTTAATCCATATTTAGTCTACGGAATGTCAATCATTATTTTTGGTGGAGCTTCACAAATTGTATTTTTACAATTAATATCAGGAGGTGCTTCAGCTTTGATTGCCGCCACATCTGTTGGTGTTATTAATTCAAGACATTTGCTATATGGAGCAGTTTTATCAGAATATTTAGAAAAATTATCCTTTATCAAAAAGCTATTAATTTCTTATTTAGTTGTAGACCAAGGCTTTGCTGAATCTAATAAATTTTTTAAAAAAAATAAAAAAGAAAAATATTTGCATTATCATTTAATTGGTACAGGAAGTACACTCTGGGTTTGTTGGCAAATTTCAACATTAGCAGGAATTATATTGGGTTCATTCGTACCTGAAGAACTTGGTTTAAAATTTGCAATACCTCTTACTTTTATAGCTATTATTGTTCAAGACTTAAAAAAAATTGATCATGTAATTGTTATGCTTGCTTGTGGCATAAGTTCTTTATTATTTTTTGATGCTCCATTTAAATCTTATATAATTATTTCACCTATTATTGCTTTATTTGTTGCTGCTTTCATATTGAGGTTTAAAAAATGACCTGGCTATCAATTATTATTGCAGGGATACTAACTTATTTCACTAGAATGACTATGATTGCTTTAGTTAGTAGAGATATGTTAGGAAATAAAATTAAAGCTGTATTAGCTTATGTTCCCTCAGCAGTATTTCCCGCAATAATATTTCCGGCAATTTTTATTAATGACTATGGAACCTTTATAGAAATGAACGATCCAAAAATATTTGGAGCTATGGTTGCTATTGTTGTGGGTTATTTTTCAAGAAATGTTATTGCAACTATTTTATCTGGATTAATTTCTTATTGGATAATTCTATTTTTTTAATTATAATTAATTTTTATTAAAAAAGGGGTGTCGAAAGACTGAGATTAAACCCAAAGAACCTGTCCGGTAATTCAGAAAGGGAACATGATATCAATAAACATTTTAAATCAAACATCAGCAATTTTATTAACTCTTGTTTTAAGTGTTATATTTTTGGTAAGTGGAATTTATTATTCAAGAAAGTACAAAGGATTAAATAATTATTTAATTGCAAATAGAAATATTGGAATATTTTCTTTAACAGCGAGTTTTGTATCCTCTGCTCTTGGTGCTTGGATTTTATTTGGACCTGCATCCGCTGCAACATGGGGAGGTATAGGTGCTGTAATTGGATATGCACTTGGAACAGCATTTCCATTATTTGCATTAATTACATTAGGTTCAAAATTTAGAAAATCATTTCCAAAAGCAAAAACCTTAATTGAAGTTATAAGATTAAAATTTGGAAAAAAGTTATTTAAATTAATTTTATTTCTAACTATTTTTTATATGGTAATTTTCTTAATTGCTGAAGTTACTGCTGTATCAATATTAGTAAATTATATATCCGGAACAAGTTTATGGATCACTGCATTAATAGTTGTAACCTCTTCATTAGCCTACACTTTATATGGTGGATTAAGAGCATCAATATTTACTGATAGTATTCAATTTATTATAATTTTAATATTGTTGGTTATAGCAGTAAGTTTTTTATTAAATATTAACTTCGCTCAATTTAATTTCGAATTTATAAAGTTAAATAAACCTGATTTACTTAGTGTTAAATATTTCCCAAATTTTACTGCAGGTTTAACTTTTTTTATTGCAGTTGCGGCAACAAATCTTTTTCACCAAGGAAACTGGCAAAGAGTTTATGCCGCAAAAAATAATTTTATATTAAAAAAAAGTTTACTAATTTCATTTTTTTTAATTATTCCTGTAGTCTTTTTTATGGGATTTACAGGTTTAGTTGCAGTATCAATTGATACAAATGTAATTCCTGATCTTGCTTTTTTTACTTTACTGTTTAAAGAACAAACGTCTATGTTGTCTGTGATAGTTTTAATTCTTGGAATATCACTAACTATAAGTAGCATTGATACTCTTATAAACGCAATTTCAAGTCTAATTATTGTTGATGGAAATAAAATAATTAATTTTAAAGGAAATTATTTTAAACTTTCAAATTACATAATTATATTACTTTCAGTTATTGTATTTATAGTTGCATCCAAAGGTTTGAGTATCTTATATCTTTTTTTATTAGCTGATCTATTTTGTTGTTCTGCAGCACTAACCATATTTTATAGTTTTTTTACCAAATCAATTAGTGAGAAAAATGCATATATATCAATTTTAATTGGAATAATGTCTGGATTATTAGTTTTCCCAAGTCCTGATTTTTCAAAATCTATTTTAGTTGGTATTTTATTTCCTAATGATTTTTTTCCTAGTTTTGTGTCACAGTCTTTGTTGTTTTTGTCATTTTTAATAGCGACATTTATTCCTGTTTTTACTTGGAAAATTAAAGAATATTAAATATATTAATTAAAATGCCAAATTTTATAATTCCATTTATAGTTTTAATTTTAGTCGTTGTATTTATCCACGAATATGGCCATTATTATTTTGCAAAAAAATACGGTGTCGGTGTTACCGACTTTTCTATTGGATTTGGTAAAGAAATATTCGGTTGGAATGATAAATCTGGAACAAGATGGAAAATATGCTGGATACCTTTAGGTGGATATGTGAAGTTTTTTGGAGATAGAAATGTATTCAGTCAAGCAGATCAAGAAAAAATAATAAATAAATATTCAGCTGAAGATCAAAAAAAATTATTTGTTTTAAAACCTTTATATCAAAGAGCAATTATTGTAGCGGGCGGTCCATTTGCTAACTTTTTATTGGCAATCGTAATATTTTTATCAATTTATATGTTTATTGGTAAGGATTTTACTCCAGCAATGATCGATGAAGTGCAGAACGAAAGCCCAGCACAAATTGCAGGACTTAAGAAAAATGATTTAATATTAGAAATTGATGGAAATAAAGTTAAAAGTATTTTGGACGTTTCTAAGTTAATTACGATGTCCACTTCTGAATTTGTAGATTTTAAAGTATCAAGACTTGAAGATGAATTAATTTTAAAAGTTAAACCAAATATTGTTGATACCGAAGACAATATGGGAAATAAAATTAGAAAAAGAATTGTTGGGATTAAATTAAGTCCTTATAATAATGAAATTAATCATGTTAAATTAGGACCTGCAAAAGCTTTTTATCACTCAATAAACGAGGTTTATTTTGTATGTGTTTCTTCACTAAAATACTTGGGTTCAATAATTGGCGGATCAGGAGATAGCTCACAATTGGGAGGACCAATTAGAATTGCTAAAATTACTGGCCAAGTAGCTGAATTTGGATTTATACCTTTTCTAAGTATTATGGCATATATTTCGATAAGCTTAGGTTTAATCAATCTATTTCCAATACCTCTTTTAGATGGAGGTCATTTAATGTTTTATGGATTTGAAAAAATTCTAGGAAGACCTTTAAGTCAAAAAACACAAGAAGGTTTTTTTCGAATCGGAATGTTTTTATTGTTATTTTTAATGTTTTTTGCAACTTTCAATGATCTTAAGGATTTAGGCTTATTTTAAGCCATTTTTTTAATCCTAAAAAGTCAATAAAATCAACAATTTTAGAGCACAATATATTGTGGGTATAAAAAAAATATATACTAAAAAAAAGCTTGAAAAATAAAGCATTATGATAAATATGATAATTAACCTAATAAACCGGAGCTAAAAATGAACAAAAAACAATTAGTCGCTAAATTGGCTGGTTCTTTAAACCAAAGCAAAGCTGATGCTGAGCGTACTTTTGATACAATTACCAATACTATTCTAGATGCATTGAAAAATGATGATTCTGTGAAAATTGCTGGTTTTGGTACATATAAAGTGGCTAAAAGAAAAGCTCGAATTGGACGTAATCCTAGAACAGGAGAGCAAATTCAAATCGCTGCTTCTCAAAAGGTAAAATTCTTGCCTGCTAAAGCGCTTAAAGAAGTATTCAATAAGTAATTAAAGTTTTAACAGCCTTATTACAGAAATGTATTAAGGCTGTTACTATATGCAAGATCTGCATACCTATTTTTCCATATCAACGTTAGTTTTTTAAAACTTTAAAAATATAAAGATATTTTTAACAGAAGGAGATAAATGTCAAAAATTTTTAAAAAATTAACAGGTCCTTTAGTAAGTTTATTTTTTTTACTAAATATGACTAGTGTAGGTTATGCTGAAACTACAGTTTCAGCTGAAATAGGTTTTATATTTAATACCTTGTTGTTTCTAATTTGTGGATTCCTAGTATTTTTTATGGCTTGTGGATTTGCAATGCTAGAATCAGGAATGGTTACATCAAAAAGTGTATCCGTTATCTGCGCAAAAAATATAGGTTTAGTTTCAATAGCTGGAATTATGTTCTGGATGTTTGGTTACAACTTAGCATATGGAATCCCAGAAGGCGGATACATAGGTAAATTCATTCCGTGGTCAGATGCGAGTAAAATTGATACTGGTTATGCTGATGGTTCAGATTGGTATTTCCAAATGGTATTCTGCGCAACAACTGTTTCAATCGTATCGGGAACATTAGCAGAAAGAATTAAACTATGGCCATTTTTCTTATTTGCAGCAATATTGTCAGGAATTTTATATCCAATCGTAATGGGTTGGCAATGGGGCGGCGGCTGGTTAGCTGTTGTTGGTTTCTCTGATTTTGCTGGTTCAACTCTAGTTCACTCAACTGGTGGTGCAGCAGCATTAGCAGGTGCAATGATTTTAGGTCCTAGACTGGGAAGATTTACTAAGTCTGGAGCTGCCGCACCTGTAAAACCTTTTGCAGCGTCTTCAATACCTTTAGTAACCCTAGGAGTATTTGTACTATGGTTAGGTTGGTTTGGATTTAATGGTGGTTCACAGTTAGCAATTGGAACAGCGACTGATGCTATTGCAGTATCAAAAATCTTTCTTAATACTTTTTTAGCAGGTGCTGGAGGTGTTTTAGCAGCAGCTGTTACTACAAGATTAGGATTTGGAAAAACAGATGTAATTCAGATGCTAAATGGATGTATTGGTGGATTAGTTGCAATAACTGCCGAGCCATTAATGCCTTCACCATTAGCATCAATTTTAATTGGTGCAGTAGGTGGTGTAATAGTGGTGTTTGGTACAAAACTTCTATTTTCATTAAAAATTGATGATGTAGTAGGCGCTATACCAGCTCACTTATTCGCAGGTATTTGGGGTACATTAGCTGTCCCAATAACAAATTCAGGAGCAAAATTTGGTACTCAATTACTTGGAGTAGTTTCAATTAATGTATTTGTTTTTGTAGTTTCGTACATAGTATGGAGCGTAATGAAAGCAACAATTGGTATTAGATTAAGTAAAGAAGGTGAAACCAAAGGTACCGACGTAACTGAAACTGGAGTTATTGCTTACGCAATAAGAGATTAAAGAATCAATTGATAAAGGGGTTCTCTTCCGCATGTTTTCTACTCAAAGAGGGCCCCTTAAATTTTCATACTTCCTCTAACCTTCCCCCTTTTTAAATAAAGGGGGTTTAGAAATTACTCACTTTCATCCCACAATTTTTTGTAATCAATAAAAGGTGATAAGCCGTAGCTAGAATTAACATTTGTAAAATGAACAGATAAGCTTTTTAAAGGTGAAATACATACTTCTTTCATATAGATCTCATTAATGTATTTTTCAAAAGGATCATTTCTATCGATACAAGTTTTGTAAAAATTATCCCAATATTCTTCTAATAGTTTTTTGCTAGTCATAAATGTACATAAAGTTTTATTAACTGTTCTCCAGTGTCTTTTATTTCCAATTAAAATATTGGTTTTCTGATTATCCATATATAAATAAGGATAATCTGCAGGACACATAAAAATATCTTTACTTAATTGAGATGTTATTCTTTCGTATGAAGCTATCATCTCATCCATCATTGGTTCAAAATGTATATAATCATCTTCAACAAAGAATACTAAATCTTCAGTATTCTTTTTAGCCGTTTCATAACAACAAAATAAACTAGAAAGGTTTGAATAAGTTTGTTCATTTTTTTGTTCTTTAATAACTTTTTTATATTTTTGGTGATCAACTTTTTCGATTTTAATATTAAATTTATTTTTGTTAGTTAATTTTTTTATTTTGTTTAAATTGTTTTCATTGGTATTATCATCAATTATTGTTAATTTTATTTCAATACTTGGATATTTTTCTTTACAAAAGTTAATAGATTTTAAAAGTGAATTTAGGGATCTTAATGTATATTCGATTTTTGGAAGTTCAAAAATTCTTTTCTTATTTTGATCCCATATTTCAACGTTACTATTTGTTCTAAACAAAACTAATATAGATTTAACTTTTCTAGAAATTTTAACCTCTCCCAAAGGAAGAACAATCGATTTTTCATTAATTTTTGAAAGATCTTTATTTAGCTCTCTTTCAAGAGTTGGAGACATGAAACTATTTTGATCAATTACTTCATAACCCATTATTTTTGAAAGTTTAATAAATAGTTTTTTTATAATGCTTTTTTTCATTATTTGTTTATGATAATTTATTTATATTATTATGACAATTAAATCACCACAAACTCTTGTTGCAGAAGCTTTAAACGAGGTAAAAACCATTACACCAGAAGATGCAATGAAATTGGATAATGAAAATAAATGTAATTTAATTGATATTAGAGATGAGGCTGAATTAGAGAATCTAGGAACCATTGAAAATTCTTTTCATATACCAAGAGGTTTGTTGGAATTTTCTATTCATCCTGAAAGTCCCTATGTCCAAAATAATCAAATAGATTTAAGTAAGGAACTAGTATTATTTTGTGCAGCAGGTGGCAGGTCTGCTTTGGCTGCAAAAACACTTAAAGACATGGGATTTAAAAATGTATCTCATATAGAAGGCGGTTTTGGACTAATGACACAAAAAGGATTTAAAATTAAATCTTAATCATAAAGAGATATTCTTTTTGCAAAGAAAATTCTAATTAACCAATAAATAAATATCCCTAAAGGACCAGTAAAATAAGTTACAAACAAAGGAATAAATACAAGAAATTTTGACATTGAAAATTTTCTACTATCACTAACTATCCAAGAACCACAAAATAAATTAATTGCGAGGAAGTGTGTCCAAAAAATAATTAAAAAAGCCTTTTCATTAAATAGTTCTTTTAAGGAATCTATACTTAAATATAAATTAAAATTTTGACTGTAATCATATCCAGAAACAAAAAAATAATAAACCAAATATAAATAAACCGCACTTAATATAAAAGGAGGAAAGACTGAGCTAACAAAAATGCCACAAACTTTTGAATTTGGAAAAAAAATTAAAATAAACCAAAAAGGTATTATACCGATATTCAACCATAAATAGATCATATCAATAGTAAAAAAAATAGAAATTTGTTCGACCATAAGAAAATGTATTATATTACAACAATCTATGATTCCTATTAAAAATAAAAAAAAAAATTTAGAAGCTACTGTTGAGGAAATGCGTAATTTTGCATTCACCTATATTGAAAAGTATGCTCCATCAAAACAACAATTAAAGACCTATTTATTAAAAAAATATCTTAAAACAAAGATACCAAGTGTTAATAAATCAAATATTACTGATCTAATAAATCTTGTTCTAGAGGATTTAGAAAAAACAAAATTCATTAATGATAAATTCTACTCAAATTCAAAAGCTAAAAGTTTAATTCAAAGAGGCAGTTCAATTAATAAAATAAGAAATTATTTATTTTCCAAAGGTGTTAAAGACAAATACATTAAAACTACTTTAGATGAGATTATAGCTAATAATGAAGACCAAGATTTTTTTTCAGCTATCAAGGTATGTAAAAAAAAAAGAATAGGTCCATCTAGAGATGAAAATAATAGACCCCTTTTTTATAAAAAGGATATAGGAATTTTAGCGAGATCTGGATTTGATTTTGATACTTCCAAAAGAGTTATGGATTTGGAAAAATCTGAATATTTAAAAATAATAAATCTACTTTAGTTTTTTTTTATTTTTTTCATTAAGATAATAATTAATTTTATTTCTAATATAATTTTTTACAAAAACGAAAACTAGAAGTCCAAAAATTGAAACCGATATAATAATTATTAGTATTATTCTTAACTGTTCACTCATTAAAGTAATACAGATCTTTTTAAAATTAAACTCGGATTTTTAAAATTTTTTTTTCCATACAACACCTCTTTGCTTTCAAAGTCTGTAATTAAACCTCCAGCATTTTTAAGTATAGCATGACCTGCAGCAATATCCCACTCACAAGCCCTAGGTTCAGTGATGTATAAATCATATTCACCTGTAGCAATCACACAAAACTTTAAAGAACTTTTCATCTTAACATATTCAGTAACATTAAACTTTTTATGCCAGTCTTCAATTTGAGGTTTTAGTTTATTTGAATAAGATACAGCCTTTATTTCACCCTTTCTCGATACTTTTTTACAAGTTAATTTTTTTTCTTTGTTATCAGATATTTCAAAGCACATACCTTTATCATAAGTATAAAATAATCTTTTTTTTGCTGGAGCATATATAATTCCAATTTCAGGTCTATTGTTTATTATTAATCCAGCATTAATTGTAAACTCATCTCTTTCATTTATATAATCATGCGTACCATCAATAGGGTCTATTAACCAAAAAGTTTTTAAATTTTGATTTGACTTATTGGCAGAATCTTCTTCAGAGACGATTGGTATGTTAGGCGTTATTTTTTTAATTTTACTAGTTAATAGATTGTTTACTTGAATATCACCATTGGTAACTGGCGTGTTATCATTTTTAATTTCTTTTTTTAATCCTTCTTTTCTTAACTTAAGAGAAATCCTTCCAGCTTCTTCAAACAAGGGTATTAAATTTTTTGTAATTTTTTTTTTATTCTCAATAATCATCAATTTCAAATTTTTCTAATTCAATATTTTCTGCATTAATTACTTTTTTTCCTGCATTTTCAAAATTGACGGTAATTTTATTATTAATTATTGATTGAACTTGCCCAATTCCCCAATCCTTATTTAAAGGGTTAATTACTTTGTCGCCAGGTTCAAATTCTAAAATCATTTTATGTACCTTATAATAGAAATCAGTATAAATACCATCAATGAGTAATAAAAAAAATTCTATTGGTTTAAATAAAGATCCAAATAATACTACAGTAGTTGTAGCAATGTCTGGTGGAGTTGATTCATCAACTGTTGCAGGTATCATGAAAGGCCAAGGTTATAATGTTATTGGAATTACACTAAAATTGTATGATGACACAAAGCAAGTTTCAAAATCAAAACAATGTTGCGCCGGGCAAGATATTCTAGATGCAAAAAGAGTTGCCGATAAGTTAGGAATTGAACACAAAATTTTGTATTACCAAAATAAATTCAAATCTGGGGTTATAGATAATTTTGTGGAAAGCTATTTAAAAGGAGAGACACCAATTCCGTGTGTGCAATGTAATCAAACAGTAAAATTTAAAGATTTATTTGAAGAGTCAAAAAATTTAAATGCTGATGCATTAATTACAGGCCATTATGTTAAAAGTGTAACTACTGACAACGAAACAAATATGTATAAAGCTATAGACGAAAATAGAGATCAGAGTTATTTTTTATTTAATACTACAAGAGAACAATTAAATTATCTGAGGTTTCCTCTTGGAGGAATGTTAAAAAATGAAACAAGAGATATTGCCAAAAAATTTGGTTTAAATGTGGCTGACAAGCCAGATAGTCAGGACATATGTTTTGTTCCAAACGGTGATTACTCTTCAGTAATTAAAAAATATAGACCAGATGCGTATCAAAAAGGAAACATAAAGGATATAAACGGAAAGGTACTAGGCGTTCATGAAGGAATTATAAATTTTACAATTGGACAAAGACGTGGAATAAAAGTTTCAGATAAAGAGCCACTTTATGTAATAGAAATAGATGATGAAAAAAATGAAATCGTCGTAGGTACTAAAAAACATTTATCTCAAAAAGAAATTAAATTAAAAAATTTAAATTTATTATGTAAACCAAGAGAGCTAAAAGAAGAAATCTTAGTAAAAGTTAGGTCTACCGGAAGAATGATTAAAGCAAATATAGATTACAAAAAGGATACAGCTAGCATTAAATTGTTAGAAGATGAGTATGGAATTTCTCCAGGCCAAGCATGTGTATTTTATTCTAAAAATGAAATAGGATATAAAGTTTTAGGAGGTGGATGGATAACAAAGTAAAATTATTGTTTTTTCCACATAAAGAATGTCAACAAGTAAAAAGTTATTACTCCTAAGAAATAATCCCATTCAAGTGCATGTTTAAAAAATTTCAGATTTAAACTAAGAAATGTGTCACCTGGTAAACTTATTATTGGAATACTTATTACAGCAACAACTACTAAAAAGCTAACTAAAATAATTTTTGTTATTAATATTTTTTCGTTAATAATATTTAATAATTTGTTTCTAAATGAATATAACGTTGCAACTAGGTAGGCTTGAGCTACAATTTCAAAAATAATAAACATTAACATTATTATTCTTCTAAATAATTTATATAAATCATAGTCATATTTAACACCCAAAAATATCGAGTGGAGCACCAAGCAAACTGCAGATGCGACACCAAAATATAAGAATTTTTTAACATACTTGTGTTCTCCATATATTGAGAGAATAATTTTTTTATTATGTATCCAGTATTTTATTAATAGGTAAGCAGTTAGAAACATTGCAGGTTTAAAAATCAAATAAGTTGGAAAAACTCTAGCTGTTCTGCTTATTGATGCTCCACCATCTAAATATGGAAAAATGAAACCAACAAGAACATCTTCTTTATTTGGAAATAAATCATGAAATGTTGTTATTAAAATTAAGCATGTATTTACTGCTATAAAGGGAATAATAAAAATCCATATACTTATGGATTTAACCTTATTAATGCTGTTCATTAAATTATTTTTTCTTATTTTTTTTTCTTGCTCTTCTTTTTTTTGAGCCCATTTTTCTTCGGCCTCTATGCTTTTTTGGATATCCCATTTTTCCCCTTTTTATAATTTTATTGACTTATTCGTGGGATATAGCATTGTCGTAATTACATATCA
Source organism: uncultured Pelagibacteraceae bacterium (assembly GCA_902604265.1). GTDB lineage: Bacteria > Pseudomonadota > Alphaproteobacteria > Pelagibacterales > Pelagibacteraceae > Pelagibacter. The sequence continues at coordinate 36,100 of CACKXX010000004.1, forward strand.
AATTTTTTATGGGCAAATCTTTTAAAACATTTTTAAAACACACAGCAAAAGATTACTACAATCAATCTGTAAATCCTCCTGTAGTTAGAGCTTCTACAATTATATTTAAAACAATGAATGAATTGAGAAAAACCCAAGCCAAAGGAAAAAAAAACCCTACAGGTGGACATTTTGATTATGGAAGACAAGGAACATCAACAACTTACATTTTACAAAAAATGTTAAAAGAAATGGAAGAATGCCATCACGTATTTTTAACTCCAACTGGATTTGGTTCAGTCTTTTTATCAATTTTTAGTGTTGTTCGTCCAGGTGATGAAATACTTGTTGCTGACCCAGTTTATTACCCAACTCGACTTTTAACTCAAGATTTTCTTAAACCATTCAATATTAAAACAATTTTTTATAATCCTCATGATTTAAATACTTTAAAAAATAAAGTTACTGCTAAAACAAAACTAATTTATGTTGAAAGTCCTGGTAGTAACTCTTTTGAATTCCAGGATTTGTCCAAAATAGTTTCAATAGCAAAAAAGTATAAATTATTTACAGCAATAGATAATACCTGGGCTACACCATACTTTTTAAAACCTATTAAATTAGGATTTGATATGTCTATTGTTTCAGCCACAAAATATTATTCTGGGCATTCTGATGTTATGGGTGGAAGTTTAGCTGTAAATAAAAGAGTTTTTAAATATGTTGAGAAAGCAAATAAGATTACTGGTCTTAGGTTGGGACCTGATGATGCATATTTAATAATAAGAGGACTTAGAACTTTAGATGTACGTTTAGATAAACACCAGGAAAACGCAAAAAAAATCGCAAATTTTTTATCTAAGAATAAAAAAGTGAAACTTTTGTACCCATATAAAAAAGGTTCATATAATTTTAAGATGTGGAAAAAATATTATTCAGGAGCATCTGGATTAATGGGTTTAAAAATTAAAGCGAAAAGTAAAAAGTCTGTTCTTAAATTTGTAAACTCATTAAAACTATTTGGTTATGGGTATAGCTGGGGTGGATTTGAAAGTCTGGCATTACAGCAAGAATTTAGAGAATTAGGTAATAGAAAATACTTAGGTTTAGAAAAAAATGAGCATTTAGTTAGACTTCATATTGGTCTTGAAGATCCAAAAGATTTAATTAATGATCTTAAAAGGTCTTTGAGATTTGTAAAATGATTGAAAAAAACTTTATTCCAAATAAAACAGCTTTAATCACATTAATAGCTGCATGTTTAGTTGTAATTATTTCATTAGGTATAAGACAGACTTTTGGTCTTTTCTTTTTTGATTTTGAAATTGACCTTGGTTGTACACAGACTGAATTTGGTTTTGCGATGGGTATTCAATTATTTTTTTGGGGACTGTTTGGACCACTTTTTGGAATAATTACTGATAAATTTAGTGGAAGAGTTGCTGTATTTATAGGTTTTTTATTTTATTTGGCTGGAATTTATTTTTTAAATTATGGACCAAACACAGGATTTTGGTTTACTTTCGATTTAGGAATTTTAATTGGAATTGGACTTGCTGCAACTGCAATAAGTATTCCTATTTCTATTGTATCTAAACATTTTCCATTAAATAAAAGGACTATCGCGATAGGTATTGTTACTGCTGCTGGTTCCTTTGGATATTTTGTATCTCCTATTTACACAAGATTTTTTCTTTTAGAATTTGGCTGGAACCCAACCTTACTTATTTTTGGAGTTATGATTTTAGCAGGTTTGGTAATTTCTCTATTTTTAACTACTCCAATGACAGGACTAAAACAAGAATCTGAAAATAATCAAACAGCTATGCAAGCTATAAAAGAAGCATTTTCAAACAAAAGTTATAATTATTTAACTTTAGGTTTTTTCGTTTGTGGTTGGCATATAGCTCTTGTTGCAACGCATATACCTATGCACATAAGAGACAAAGGGCTTGAAGATTGGACAGCAACTGCAATTTTAGCACTAATAGGCCTATTTAATATTTTTGGAACTTTGACTAGTGGATATTTATCTACAAGAATTAGTAAGAAAAAATTATTAAGTGTAATTTATTTATTAAGAGGAGTTTCAATTTTATACTTTATACTCATGCCACCAAGTGTGATTAACGCATTAATTTTTGGTGCTACATTTGGTTATTTATGGTTATCAACTGTTCCACCTACAAGCGGCATAGTAAGTCATATTTTTGGAACTAAATATGTATCTTTATTATACGGTTTTGTTTTTTTAAGCCACCAAGTTGGATCATTTCTAGGTGCCTATCTTGGTGGATTATTTCATGATTTGTATGGTTCACTTGATTATGCATGGTACATTTCTATCGCTTTATCTTTATTTGCAGGCTTGATACATTTACCTATAAAAGAGATAGCAATTGAAAGAAAACAGCTCGCAACTTCTGAAATTTAATCCTTATTTAGAAAAGCTATATCATTCTGATAAGCCTTTGATTATTTATAAAGTAGAAGATGGTTATAATTTATATACAGATTTTTCAAAAAAAATCATATTAAAAAAAAAAAATATAAATAATTTTTTTAATTCATTTAAAAGTAAAAAATTTAAAAAAGAAACTGATCTTTTAATAGGATTTTTTGGATATGAAATTCTTTGTAATTTATTAAATATTCAAATTAGAAACCAACAAAAACTTAATTTTTATAAAGGTATTTTTTACAAACCAGAAACAATAATTAAGATAAGAAAAGATATAAAAATTATATCTACAGTCAAAAAACACAAATTCAATAGATTCTTTAATAAAACACAGATCTTAAGTGCTTTCAAAACAAATATTAACTATCAAAGATATAAAAAAATATTTGATCTTTTTTCAAAAAAAATAAGACAAGGAGAGACTTACCAAATTAAAATTTGCACTAAATATAAAAATAAATCAACTATTGACCCTGTTAATTTTTTTTGGAAATTAATGAAAATAAATTCATCACCAGAGTCATTTATGATTAGAGATAAAAACTTTTCAATAGTAAGTTGCTCACCCGAAACTCTTATTGATAAAAAAGGAAACAAGATAATTACCAAACCTATTGCTGGAACTCTTAAAAAAAGAAAAAAAATTAATAAAATTAAGGCACTAAATTTTTTTAGAAATAATGAAAAAGAAACAAAAGAACACAACATGATAGTTGATATGGAAAGAAGTGACTTATCAAAAATATGTAAGCCAGGATCAGTAAAAATATTAAAGAAAAAATACGTAGAGGAGTACAAACACCTATTTCATTATGTTACGTCAATACAAGGTATATTAAACAAAAATACTACTCTAAAAAACATAATTAAATCTATGATGCCAGGAGGATCAGTTATTGGATGTCCAAAAATTAGAACTCTTGAACTTTTAAATAAACAAGAAACGGAAGACAGAAATATATTTACAGGTAGTTTTGGATACATCAAATTTAATCAGGATATGAAATTTAATATAATTATAAGATCAATTTTAAATTATAAAAATATTTCAGAAATTTCAGCAGCCTCTGGCGTTGTTTTAGATAGCTCGTCTAAAAAAGAATTTAATGAAAACTTTATAAAAGCAAAATCTTTATTGGAGCTTTACAAATGATTTATATAATTGATCATCAGGACTCTTTTACTTGGAATGTTGTCCATCAATTTTCGAAGTTTGATAGAGTTTATTGTTCTAATTATTTCAATATTGATAAAAAAAAATTAAATCAATCAAATACGATTGTTTTGTCTCCTGGACCAGGATCGCCCAAAGATTATCCAGAAACATCAAAAATTTATAAAAAGTATAAAGGAAAAAAGAAAATAATAGGGATTTGTCTTGGATATCAGCAAATTTTATTTAATGAAAAAGGAAAGATAGTACAACAAAAAAATATTTTTCATGGATATCAATCTAAGGTGAAAGTAACAAGTGAAAGTAAATTATTTAAAAAAAATAAAATATTTAAAGTTGGTCGGTACCATTCTTTAAAATTATACGAGCCATATAAGTCAAATGGTATAAAAATAACTATGAGATGTACAAAATCAAATATTCCAATGGCTATCGAAAATAGTGAAAATAATGTATATGGATTTCAATTTCATCCAGAATCTTTTTTAACAGAAAATGGTAACTTTATTATTAAAAAAATCTTATCTTCATAAAGATCTTAAAGAAGTAAAATTCAACGATCTTTGGAATGGTTATGGAATATTTACTACGATGAGAGTAATTGGTAGATCTGCAAAGATTCTATTTTACAAAACTCATATAAATAATTTAATTAAATCGTTAAAAAAATATAATATTCACAAAAATAATCTAAAAAAAAATATTTTAAAATTAGTTAAATTAAATTTAAAAAAAAATAAAAATTATGATCATTTATTAAGAGTGGCTGTGAATAATAAGATGGTTTCTATATCTTTACGTAAAAGACCGATACCTAAGTCAAATTTCAAGCTTAAGCTAATTGACTATAAAAGAGTAGATGCTGCTTATAAAAACTTAAAATATAAAAAAATTTTAAAAATACTTAGCAAATTGGATGTTACAAAATTTGATATAGCTCTTTGTAAACGAAATAAAATATTAGAGACCGGCACATCTAATTTATTGTTTATTAAAAGTAATAAAATATTTTCACCTAAAAAAGATTGTTACAAGGGTACAACAATTAAGTTTTTTAGTAAAAAAGTAAAAATAAAATTTACAAATATATTTCTTAAAGATCTGCATGTTTTTGATGAAATTTTAGTAGTTGGCTCTGGAAAAGGTATAGTATCAGTATCATCGATAGATAACAATTCGTGGAAAAGAAAAAGTTTTAAATTATATAAAAAGCTAACTAAAATTTATAAATTACAGGTAAATCAAAATTTAAAGAGAATCCCCAAGGAGGTGTAAGAGAAGTAATTCCTTCAAAATAACACTATATAAGAAAAAATAAATAAATTTTCGATACTAAATGACCAGATTCGAAGGTTGATCTATTATGTTAACTATACTAAATAAACTAATCAAAAGGGAAAAATTCATATGTTATCTGTCAATCCATTTGCAATATTAGCCGAAACTGTGTCACCAATATATATGCAGTCTTTTGTTATTTTGATGGTTGTTCTAATAGCTGCAGGTACCATTTTAGATATAATCCATAAAAAAAATGTTAAATATTTTTTTGAAAATGCAAAAAAGGCAAAATTATCTGCAACAAAAACTTTAAGTACTGGAGAAAGAATATCTGTAATTTCTAAAACAATTGTAAGCGATATAGCTACAACTTCAGAACTTGGAGCTGGCAAAAGAAGAGCCGCTCATCTTCTTGGAATGTATGGAACAATTCTATTTTGGTTAGGATCAGCAATAATGATTTTTTGTTATTCAAGTCCTACTTCAAATACTCCATCTTTCTGGCCTATAATTTGGCACGTTGGTGCTATCATGACAGTTGTAGGTGGAGGTTGGTTTTGGTTTTTTTTAAGAGTAGATGTTTATTCAGAAGCTCAACCTTGGTATAGAATTATAAAAGCAGATTTATTTGTTCTTGCTCTTGTTGCATCATCTTTGACTGGATTAATTTGGTCTTATTTACAATCTTTAAATTTAAATGATAGATGGGACGATAAAGTATTTTTGGTATTATTTATTGTATCAAACTTAGTTTTATTTGGAGGAGTTTATTGGTCTAAATTTGCACACATGTTTTATAAACCTGGTGCGGCTTTACAAAAAAATTTAGCTGAAGCTGATGGGTCAAGAGACAATTTGCCACCCGAAGCAGATGCACCAAAACAATTTGGATTAGGTATAAGCAGAGAGAATCCAAAACATTATTAATATGATTTTGAAAGGAATAAAATAAATTATGTCAACTTTTGTATATATGACTCGTTGTGATGGTTGCGGTCATTGCGTAGATATTTGCCCGTCTGATATCATGCATATTGATGAAACTATAAGACGTGCAAAAAATATAGAACCGAATTTTTGCTGGGAATGTTATTCTTGTGTAAAAGCATGTCCTAACCATGCCATAGATGTTCGTGGTTATGCAGACTTTGCTCCTATGGGCCACAGTGTAAGAGTTAGAAGAGAAGAAGAAAAAGGAACAATCTCTTGGAAAATAAAATTCAGAAATGGAACAGTGAAAGATTTTGTATCTCCAATAACGACAAAACCTTGGGGAAAATTTATTCCAAAACTTGCAGATGGTGACAAGCCAAATCAAGGAGAAATAAATTCACAAATTCTTTATTCAGAACCAGAAGGTTTGAATACGAATAAAGAACTTCCAAAAGTTGAAAAAAGTGCATTTAAAAAAGGTGTTTATTATTAATGGCTATAAAAACTATAGTTGAGGATTGTGATATTCTTGTTGTAGGTGGAGGAATGGCAGGAACTGGTGCTACTTTCGAAGCTAGACACTGGGGAAGAGATTTAAAAATTATTTGTGTAGAGAAAGCAAATATAGATAGAAGTGGAGCTGTTGCTCAAGGTTTATATGCAATTAACTGTTACATGGGAATGCAGTGGGGAGAAAATCAACCAGAGGACCATGTACGTTATGCAAGAAATGATTTAATGGGTTTAGTTAGAGAAGATCTTGGTTATGATATGGCTCGTCACGTAGATTCAACAGTTCATATGTTTGATGAGTGGGGATTGCCCATGATGAAAAATAAAGAAACTGGTCGTTACCAACGTGAAGGTAAATGGCAAATAATGATTCATGGCGAAAGTTATAAACCAATAGTAGCTGAAGCAGCAAAAAAATCTGCTGATAAAATTTACAATAGAATAATGATTACTCATCTACTTATGGATGAAACAAAAGAAAATAGAGTAGGTGGGGCTGTAGGATTTAATATGAGAACTGGCGACTATTATGTCTTTAAAGCAAAAACTGTAATAGTTGCTGCAGGTGGAGCATCTCATATTTTTAAACCAAGAGCTGTTGGAGAGGGAATGGGTAGAACTTGGTATGCACCTTGGAGCAATGGTTCTGCATACGCTCTTCCTATTGAA